>JAYUOR010000222.1:0-4502 GCA_043760765.1 Planctomycetota bacterium
CATCAGGATCACCCTTTCGTTTTCGAAAATAGCCGCGTCGGTTACGAGCCCGCGGAATCAATCGAGATGTTAAAGGGCGGCAATTCCAACTGGCGCGGGCCGGTCTGGTTCCCGATCAACTTCCTGATCGGCGAGGCACTCGAGCGCTCCGGCCGTTTCTACGGCGACAGCCTCAATGTCGAGTGCCCGACGGGCTCAGGCAAGTACCTCAACCTGCAGCTTGCCGCCGATGAGCTCGCGCGCCGATTGACCCGTCCGTTCCTGCGCGACGAGAGTGGTGCGCGTCCCTGCCATGGCGACGACGCACGCTACCGCGACGATCCGCACTGGAAGGAACTTGTCCTCTTCCACGAGTATTTCCACGGCGAAACCGGGCTTGGCCTGGGCGCGAGTCACCAGACCGGCTGGACCGCGCTTGCCGCGACGCTGCTCGAGAGTCTCGGCCGCGGCCGCGAGCGCGCGCGCACGTCGCAGAAGCACGTCGGCAACATGCCGAAGTCCTGGCGCTGACCGTGCGCTCAGCGCGCCGGCTCCAGGACGACGAATCCGTGCCGCTCGAAGGCCACAGCAGCCGTCGGGCTTTCGATGAGCGCGATGAATCTGCGCGCGAGCTGCAGGTCGTGCGCGGCTCGCAGTGCCGCGCGCGGATACACGATCTGCGGGCCTTGCGCGCGCGGCACTTCGAAGACGACGTGCACGCGTTTCGAGCGCTCGGCGTCGGTTCGATACACGATGCCCGCCTGTGCGCCACCCGACTCGACCGCGGCGAGGGCAGCGCGCACGTCGATTCCGGGCAGAACCCGGGCGGCGACATCGTTCCATACTCCGCGCGCCTCGAGCCAGCCTTTGGCGTAACGGCCCGCGGGCACTGTGTCGGTATTCGCCAAGGAGAGTTTCGCGATCGCGGGGCCGGCGAGTTGAGCGGCCTCGAAGGGCAGCGAGAAATTCGACTTCCATTCGGGCCGATTCTCGAACGGCTCGATGACCACCAGCTGATTGGCCAGGAAATCCCGACGTGTGCCGCTCTCGATCAGGTCGAGTGCCGTGAGCCGATCCATTTCCAGCTCGTCCGCCGAAAGGAACACATCCGCTTTTCCTCCGGAGATGATCTGGCGCGCGAGATCGCCCGAGGAGCCGAGATTGACGACCAGCTTCGCAGCGAGATCCTGCTCGATTTGCGGCTCGAGTTCCGCCAGGACATCACGCAGCGAAGCCGCCGCAAAAACCGTGACTTCGGGCCGGCCTCCCGTCCCAGCCGAAGAGCGGTCCGAACATCCGCTGATGAGCGCACTGCCGGCCACGATCAGTCCGACGAGCGCCTTCGAAAATCGGCCCAACACTCGATGCTCCATCCATTCGATCGTAGCGCTCCAACGATGCCCGGTGATTCACCGGCGTTTATTACCGTTGGTGTACGAATGCGATCCCGGGGGATCGCGCGTGTACGGCGCCGGTAATAAACGCTGGTGAATCACCGGGCACGTTGAGTATGCTCCCGGCGTGGATCTTCATGCTTTGACGTGTTGGCGGCGCGCGGGCCGGATCGCTTCGGAATGCCGCGAGTGGGCGAAAGTGAACGTCAAACCGGGCGTGCTCGTTCGCGACGTGCTCGAACACGTCGAAGCCCTGACTCGCGAGCGCGGTGGCCAGCCCGGATTCCCGGCCCAGTCGTCGCGCAACAATGTCGCGGCGCACTATTGCTCGCCGCCCGGCGATGACATGCGCTACGAAGAGGGCGATTGCGTCAAGGTCGACTTCGGCGTGCACGTCGACGGCTACATCGCAGACACCGCGGCTTCAATCGACCTTTCCGCCGACAAGCGCTGGACTCCGTTGGTCAAGGCTTCTTCCGATGCGTTGGCCGCCGCGATCTCCACGATCGGCATCGGCGTCAGCGTCGGCGATCTTGGCTCCGCCATCGAGCGCACGATCATGGCCGCGGGCTACAACCCGGTGCGCAACCTGACCGGGCATGGACTCGCGCGCTGGAAAGTTCACACGCCTCCGCAGATCCCCAATCAAGGCGAGTCGTCGCGTGAACGGCTGAAGGACGGCATGGTCTTCGCCATTGAGCCCTTCGCCTGCACCGGCCGTGGTTACATCACCGAGAAGGGCAAGGCCGAGGTCTTCATGATGGTGCGGCCGCCGCTGCGCGCGAAGGGCCTCGACAAGGACGTGCTCAAGGAGATCGAATCTTGGCGCGGCCTGCCGATCGCGCGGCGCTATTTTTCGGCGTTCGACCCGCTGCTGGTCGAGGACACGCTGACCAAACTGGCGCGCCAGGGTTCGCTGATGCGCTACCCGCCGCTGGTCGAGGCCGACGGTGTCATGGTCGCGCAGACCGAGCACTCGATCTATCTTTCCGCAGCCGGTGTGGAAATCCTGACCGCGTGAGCGGCGGGCGATGAAGCTCGCCTTGATCACCACGCCGCCCAGCGTGAACAGCGGGATCGGCGATTACACTCGCCACCTGCTGGCGGAACTTTCGCGCCACGCACAGATCGAACTCTTCGTCGAGCACGGCAAGGAAGGCGAGACCCTGCTCGGTCGAAAGATGCATTCGGTGCGCACGCTCGAGCCGCGCGCCTTCGACACAATCGTATTTCAGCTCGGCAACGAGATCGCCCACGCGTTCATGGAGCCCCTGCTGCGCCGCATCGGCGGCACGGTCGTGTTGCACGACTGGATCCTGTTCGACTTGGCGCTCGCGGCCCATCCGGCGCTGGCACGCGGCGGCATCAAAGGACTCGCGCTCGCCTGGCGCGAAGGCGGCAGCGAACAGGCGCGCGTGTACCTCGAGAATCGGCTCATGCGACGGCGCGCGCCCGGTGAAGCAGAGGCCGCGATCGATCCAAAGCGGCTGGATGGAACGCTGCTCGACGGCTGGCACGAACCCGAACCCCTCGGGCGCTGGACCAGCGACCTCGCGCGCGCGCGTCTCTCTGGAAACGCAGTCGAGCAGGTCAAGATCACTGTCGTCAGCGAACCGGGCCGGCGCATCGAATTGTCGTGCGCGGAGCGTCGCGCACATGCGCAATGCACGAACGCGAAGCGCGAATGGGAACTCGAACTCGACCTGCGCGGCGTGCGCGATCCGATCTTGTGCCTGGCGGTGAATCCGCTCTCCCTTTCCGACGAGCAACAGCGCAACGGCGACACACGCCGTCTGGGAGCTTTCGTGAAGCGCATCCGCGTGCGCGAAGCGGGCGGAGAGCACGATCTGGACTTGAGTTCGCGCGCGGCCGCCCCGCTCGCGCCGATGGGCCTCTTCCGCGATCGTTTTCGTCTGAGCCTCAATCGCTCCATCGTGCGCTTTGCGGATGCGTTCATCGTGCACTCGGACTTCGTGCGCGAAAAAATCGTCCGCGAACGTGGCGCTGGGATTCAAGTCGCCGTCGTGCGCCATGGCGCAGAGCCGCGCTGGAGCGACGAACCCCGTTCCCTCGCGCGCGCTCGACTGAATCTGCCCGCCGATTGGAGAAACGGTGTGCTGTTGACCAGCTTCGGCAGCCTGCAGGCCCACAAACGCGTCGAGCCTCTCCTGGCGGCCTTCGCCGCCGCGCGCCAAACCCGCGCGGACCTGCGACTGGCCCTGATCGGCGCCGAAGATCGCGAATCGCTCGACGTGCAAGCTCTCGTGCGTTCGCTCGGACTCGAAGGCAGCGTTCGCCTGACCGGCCGCGTCGAGGAGAGCGAGGCCTGGACCTGGATCCATGCCGGCGATTTCGCCGTGCAGTTGCGCGGCCCCTCGACCGGAGGAAGTTCAGGCGGGGTCTTCCAATCGCTGGCCCTGGGGCGCGCGGTGATCGCCAGCGACCTGGACGAGCAACGCGAGCTGCCCGCGGACTGCGTGCTGCGTGTTGCACCCGGCGCGGCCGAAGTCGAGCAGTTGTCGCGACTCATCCTCGACCTGGCCGGCGATCCCGCGCGCCGGGCGCAGCTCGAACTCGGCGCTCGGCGCTTTGTCGAGAACGAATGCTCGTGGAGCCGCGTCGCCGCCCTCTACGCCGAGAATCTGGCGCGGTTTCCGCGCGCTCGGGCGTCCTCGTAGCGGCAAGTCGTCGGCCGATTTTCTACACTCGCGCCGGTCCCAAACGACCGCCCACTTCGTAGAAGACGCCCATGCAGAAATCCTTCCACGGCCGTCACGTCGTCATTACCGGCTCGAGTGGCGCGCTCGGCTCCAGCGTGGTCAACACTTTTCTGCGCGCGGGTGCTACCTGCCATCTGCCGATGCGCGAGGAGGAGACGCCGCGCGGGCTCGATTCCGACGCCGGAGAACGGCTGCGGATTTGCAAGGGCGTCAATCCGACCGACGAACATGCAGTGGTCGCGTTCTATGCCGGCCTGCCCGGCCTGTGGGCTTCGGTTCATTGCATCGGCGGTTTTTTCGCCGCGCCGCTCACCGAGACCAAGGGCTCCGACGCGGCCGGCATGTTGAGCGCCAATTTCCTTTCGCCCTTCCTGTGCACGCGCGAAGCCGTGCGCCGCATTCGCCGCGA
>JAYUOR010000223.1:0-4497 GCA_043760765.1 Planctomycetota bacterium
AGCGGCATGGGCGTGGGTGTGAGCGGCGTGCAGCTCTCGACCAACCTGTTCTGGTCGACGTTTCCCGGTTGGCCGATGGCGATCACCACGCTGGTTAGCTGCGGCGCCGTGCTCGTGTACTTCCTCGGCGCGAAGGGCTTTTGCACCTACGCTTGTCCGTATGGAGCGATCTTCGGTATCGCGGACCAATTCGCCCCGCTGCGCATTCGCGTCAGCGATGCTTGCAACGGCTGTGGGCACTGCACGGCGGTCTGCACGTCGAACGTGCGCGTGCACCAGGAGGTGCGCGATTGGAAGACCGTCGTCGACCCCGGCTGCATGAAATGCCTCGACTGCGTCAGCGTGTGCCCGACGGGTGCGCTGTACGTCGGCTGGGGCGCGCCGGCGCTCATGTCTTCGCGTGTGAGGTCCGCCAAGCAGAGACTGGATTCCGGTTCGCAGTTGGCGCGCGCGGGCCTGAGCGGCGCCTTCATGTGGGCCGCGTTCTCATTGCTGCTCTTCCATACCGGCGAACTCAAACTGGGTTTTGCGCTGACCCTGGCGCCGATCGCGCTGATCGTGGCCTTCCTATTCGCGGGCAAGGCGGAAAGAACGGGCTCGCCTTCCTTCAGCGAAAACCTGCTGCTGGCCTGCGCCTTCCTGGTCGGCCTGTACGCCTTCCGCGGTTACGCGATGATCCCCAGCGTGGCCGAGGGCGTACCGCTGTTGCTCGCGATCGGACTGGCCGCACTCGCGGCCTACTTCGCGCTGATCGTCGCGCGCATGCTGCGGCGCAGGGACGTGTCGTTGCAATCGTTCGAGATCTGGCGCGAGCGAAAACTCACGCGCGCCGGCGTCGGCTTCGCCGCGCTTCTCGTGCCTTTCGTCCTGCTGCTCGGCGACGGAGTGCGCACGCAGCTCGAGACGGACATCGAGCGCGCGCGACAGGCTCAGGAATTCGCTCGCGCTCGCGCGGCCTACGATCGCGGAGTCGCACAGGCACAGACCGATGACCTCAGCGGCGCCATCGCATCCTTCGAAGAAGCGATCCGGCTCCAACCGGAGTTCCTCGAGGCGCTCGAGAATCTGGCCGGCATGTACTGCGCCAGCGGGCAATTCGACAAGGGCATTGAGAAGTACAATGCAGCGCTCCTGGTCCGTCCTGGCGACGCGGATACGCACTTCCTGATCGGCCGCGCGTTGATCGCGGCCGGCAATGCTCCCGCGGCGGAAGGTCACTGGAAGGAAGCCGTGCGCCTGAAGCCCGATCACGCACCGGCCCATCTGGGGCTGGCGGAGTTCGCCGAGCAACGAGGCGACGGCGAAGCTGCGCGCATGCATCGCCAAGCGGCGCAGACGCCGGCAGCGGCGCGTTCGCACTGAGGCCTATCCGCGCTGTCATGCAAACGGGCCTGCGCGAGGCTGAACTCTGACGTTCGCGGGTAGTTCAGAGAGTTCGGTCCAGACGCCGCCAGATCGAATCGCAGCCTTGCCCCCCGGCCGGAACCCATCGGTTACAGTTGGGTCGCTCATGACCGCTCCGCTCGGCTGTCTTGGCCCCACCGGCCCAGGCTCGTCCAGCGGGCCGAATGCTTCCAGGACGTCCACGCGAAAACCCCTCCTCAGGTAACTAGCCCCATGCAGTGTTCCCTCGCCACACACGCTCTCACGCTGTGCATTCTTTCATCGGCCGCCTTCGCAGGCGGAACCGACGCTCCCGCCACGGTGCGCGGCTACACCCTCACCGGTGAAGTCATGTTGTACAGCGCGGCCGATCAACACCTGCCCGCGGGCTGGTCGATCCTGGCCGAGTCGAAGACGCGCACGGTCAAGCTGCGCGGACTTTCCGAAGCGATCTTCGAGGGCAACAACATGCACTCGATGTTCAGCCAGGCGCTGCCGACCGACGGCGGACAATTGCTGGTTGCCGACGAGGATGGCGACACGATCGGCCTGGGCGACATGCAAGTCTCCTTCGTCGGCAAGGACTGGTCGCTGCGCTCGATGACGAGCGAGCTGTCCGGCAAGCCGATCTTCGAAGTCGCGCCCGAGTCGCGTCAGGTCGTCGAACGCGAAGACGGTTCGATCGCCTTCATCGGCGAAGTCAACCTGTCGAACGAGGCGCTCGCGGAACTTGGAGTCCAATCGACCGAGCAACACTTCATCGGCAACCTCGTTCTGCTCGCCACGCCTTTCGTCGGCCCGCCGAAACCGTTCGTGCCCAACCCGCTTCCGGCCGTGGTAGCCTCCGGTCCTGACGTCATTGTCAGCACGATCGGCAGCACGATCACGCGCAACGGCGGCGTGGGCGGCATCAGCGCGTACTCGATGACCACGGTCTCGTGCAACATCGGCGACCAGGACGCGATCTGGATCGACTGCACCTCGGGCGCGAACTGCAACAAGCACCCGGTGATCGGTCAGGAGCTCTACCGCCTGCAGACGACGGCCGCGGGCTACAAGCAGCTGCGCCAGATCGGCATGAGCTGGCTCAAGCACGGCTTCTGCGCCGCGGACGCGCCGAACTGCACCAACCTGGTTCCGGGCTCGACCTACACGCCCAATGGCAGCTGCGACTGGCTCGGGCCGTTCGCGACCGACACGTACGACGCCAGCCTGAACGGCCAGCAATCGAACCTCGGGCCGCGCTCGGACATCAATGCCTGGACCGGCGCCTACACCTATCCATTCCCGGTTCCCGCGGCGCCCTGGAACACCTGCACGACGGCTCCCGGTGGCGGCTCGACGATCTGCCGTCGCACGCAGGTCCGCGACACCGACCTCAATCCGGCGCTGTTCCCCAATTCGATCTACGCGGGTGAAGTCGTTTACATCGTCACCGACGAGCCGACAACGCCGTCCAATCCGCAACGGATGAACAACTACTCCGTGCGCAAGCTCAACACGCCCGTGGGCGCGGCGCCGTACACGCTGAGCTTCAGCGGATCGACGATTCCCTTCATCAGCGGCGTGCATTGGTGGGCCCAGAACGACGCGGGCGTTTCGGTCGTGAACCTCGATGTCCCCAGCGACGGCCGACTGGAGATTGCCTACAAGGCGACCAACATCGGTGGCGGCCAGTACCACTACGAGTACGTTGTTCATAACAACTGCAGCAACCGCGGTGTGCAAGCCATCTCCTTCCCGGTGCCCCCGGGTGTGAACTGCAGCAACCTGAGCTTCGCAGACGTCGACTACCATTCGGGCGAGCCGTACGACGGCACCGACTGGCCGTCGAGCTTCGTCCCGGGCAACAGCGTTTCCTTCTCGACCGTGCCCTTCGGCACGAATCCCAATGCCAACGCGCTGCGCTGGAGCACGTCCTACGCCTTCTCCTTCGATTCCGACAGCGCGCCGGTCCAAGGCGATGCGACGATCATCCCGTTCAAGGCGGGTGCGCCGGCTTCGCTGACCGTCCTGGTCGATGTCCCCGGTCCGCTGAGCCCGGCGATTTCGTACTGCACGGCGAAGGTCAACTCGCTGGGCTGCACCCCGCAGATCTACGGCGTGGGCGCTTCGTCGGCGACGTCCGGCTCGGGCTTCGCGGTCAACGTGACCAATGTGCTCAACAACAAGCCCGGCCTGATGATCTACACCGACGGTGGCCAGGCCGCGGTGCCGTTCACCGGCGGAACGCTTTGCATCGCTCCGCCGATCAAGCGTTCAGTGCCCCTGAACTCCAACGGCAATGTCGGTCCGACCGATTGCTCGGGGCTGTACTCCATCGATATGAATGCGTTCGCCGTTGGCGCACTCGGCGGCACACCCGCGCCGTTCCTGGCTTCGCCGGGCGTCGTGGTCTGCGCCCAGGCTTGGGGGCGCGACAATGGATTCGCCCCGCCGGACAATACGACGTTGTCGGACGGCCTGCTCTTCACGGTCGGGCCCTGATCGGTTGAGCGCGACGCAAGTCGCGGAATGATCCCCCGGGCGGTCTCAGGAGCGATCCTGAGGCCGCCCGATTCTTTGAATCAGACCGTCGCCGGGTAGTGGGCGCCCGTTGGGTGCGAGCGACAGGACTTTTTCAATGGGCGCCCGGGCAGCCGTCGGCCGGTCGCGGGCCGATCGGTTAGGGTTGGGGCCCCAGGCCCGTCCCGACGGAGCCGCGCACGCCTTCGAGGCGCGACGCCGCCCTCCCGATCGACTGCTCTGCTTCGCGTCTCCTCGCAACAACTCCTCCACAGGTTTCGAAACCCATGAGTCGTTTCTCAGCTCTGCACGCTCTCACTTTGTGCGCTCTTTCTTCCGCCGCATTCGCGGGAGGAACCGACGCGCCCACAATTGTGCGCGGCTACACCCTCTCCGGCGAAGTCATGCTGTACGCGGCGGCGGATCAGCACCTGCCGGCGGGCTGGACGGTGGCCTGCGATTCGAAGGCGCGCTCGCTCAAGCTGCACGGACTCTCCGAGGGCATCCTCGAGCAAGGCAAGCTGCGCTCCCTTTTCAGCCAGGCGCTGCCGACGGACGGCGGACAATTGTTGGTCCAGGACGAAGCCGGAAACGCCATCGGCCTGGGCG
>JAYUOR010000224.1:0-4493 GCA_043760765.1 Planctomycetota bacterium
GTCTTCTTCGGCCCGCCTTTCTGCAATTCCTCGCTGATTTCCTCACGGCTCGAGACCGCGACACCGTCGACCGACACGACCACGTCCTCGATCTTCCAGCCGGCTTCTTCCGCCTTGCCGCCCTTGCTGATGCTGCTGACCTTGGCGCCCTCGAACTGGACGCCCATGCGCCGAGAAGGCAGCGGCTTGAAGTTGTCGCGGTTCAGCAGGCCCGGCAGATTCGCGGTGTTGTAGGCAACGATGGCCGCCACGAGCGCCGAGTGCGCTTGATACTCAGGCACCGCGGCATCGAACGTGTCGTACTGCGTGTGGTGCATGTGGTTGTAGTCCGACTTGCCGGCCTGGTCCCAGAAGAAGCCGGGCACGCCCTCGCCTGCGAACGGCGCATGGTCAGAGTCTGCCGAATACGCGAAACCCTCGCTGACGCGCAACTTGAACGGCAATTCGGGGTTGAGGCCGAAGATCGGCGCGCAGACCTTGCGCATCTGCTCTTCCATGTCATAGGTCACGCCCAGTCCGGAGAGATAGTTGGTACCACCGTCGTGGATGTAGACCGCGCTGATCTTTCCCAGATCAGCCCGGTGATCGCGCACGTAGCCGGTCGAACCGAACAGGCCTTGCTCTTCGCCGCTCCACAGGATGAAGCGGATCGTGCGCTTGGGCCTGGCACCCGACGCCATCAGGAGCCGCGCGGCCTCGATCGTCGTGGCGCAGCCGGTGCCGTTGTCGACCGTGCCCTGGGCGCCGTCCCAGCTGTCGAGGTGGCCTCCGACGATCACGTATTCGTCGGGCAATTCGCTGCCGCGGATATCGGCGATCACGTTGTACTGCGGCACGGGACCTTCGTAGAAGCGATTGTCGATGTCGAATTCGACTTCGATTTCCTCGCCCTTGTCGACGCGCTCGGACAAGTCCTTCAACTGGTCGCCGCGCATGATGACGTGCGTGCCCTTGGGAAGTTTGTCCCAGCTGATCCGGTAGTTGCCGTCAGTGATCACCAGCTCACGGCCGCCGGAGCGGATGTCGCCGGCGATGTCCTCAGCTGCGATCGCCGCTGTGATCATCTCCTTCGCTTCCTTCGAGAGCTTGGGACGCTCGGCGCCCTTCTCATAGACGCGGTTGACGAGCCACGCGCCGGCAAGTTGAGATCGAACCGCGTTGAGTTGCGCTTCGGTCTCGGGCTTGATCAGCACGCGGCCGCGCTTGGGGCCGTTGGTGCCCGCGGTCCAGGCCATGGTCGTGAACTCGAACGGCGCGGCGTCGGAGCCGACGATGCTGCCGCGGAACGGACCGCGATCGAAGCCGACCGGGAACTCGCCCCAGCGTTCGAGGTTGGCTTCGAGACCGAAGCCCTTGAATTGATCGAGGGCCCACTGCTGCGCGCTCGCCAGGTTGTGCGAGCTGGTCAAGCGCGGGCCGATCGACAGAGAGAGATGGCGCAGGTGATCCTGCACGCGATTGTCGCGTCCCGAAAGTTCGATCAAGCGCGCGACGAGCGCGGAATCGTCCGCCTCATTGGCCTTCGTGCGCGCAGCGCTGGCCATGCCCGGCTGGCTCACGCGCATTGCCGGCGCGGTCGCGCTCCCGGTCGCCGCCGTCGAAATCGTCGGCTTGCTCGCCGCGCAGGCTGCGCTGAAGACCGCCAGGATCGAAAGCGTGGAACTCAGAAAGATTCGTTTCATGGTCGATTCGCCGCGAGCTGCGGACTGGGACGGAAGAGATCGTGGCGCTGCAGCCCGAACTCGGGCTTTGCGGGGCACTTCTGGTGCAACAGCTTAGCGAGGGCACGCCGCAAACAGTGGACAGGATGCCCGCAAGCGGACCACCGCCCGCTTGCACGCTGCTGGCTTGCGTTCCAGACTCGTCGCGTGAGCACTCACAAGGGCGCGCCGACGCTGGTCCTGGTCCCCACCGCCCTGGAGCTGGCGCGGCTCTTGGACCTGGGCGGCCTGGGGCCTGGCGTTCTCGTGGACCTGTGCGGTTTCGGGCCGATCGCCGCCGGCGCGCGCACGGCAGAACTATTGGCGCGGCTGACGCCCTCTCGGGTGATCCTGGTCGGCATCGCCGGCGCCTATGACATCGGGCGCGACCCGCTGGGCTCAGCCCTCGAGTTCGGCTCGGTCGCGGTTACGGGCGTGGGCGTCGGTGCCGGCGCCGATCACATTCCCCCGCCGGCGCTGGGCTTTGCGCAGTGGCCGGCCGGCGAACATCCGCCGCGCGCGGCGGTCTTCGATCACCTGGACCTCGACCTGCGCGACGGCCCGCTCTTGTTGACGACCTGCGCGGCGTCCGCGAATGCCGCCGAAGCGAGCGAGCGTCGCAAACGCTTTCCAGAGGCGCGCGCGGAGGACATGGAAGGCTTCGCCGTGGCGTTGGCGTGTTCGCTGGCCGGCGTGCCCTGCAACATCGTTCGCGGCATTTCCAACGCCGTCGGCGATCGTGCACGCGAACGCTGGTCGATCCCGCGCGCGCTTGGCGGCGCTCGTGATCTCGCACGCGCGGTCATGGCGCGCGCTGAAGGAGCGTCGTGAGCGAGCGTTTGAGGCTCGGCATCTCGCCTTGCCCCAACGACACGTTCGCTTTCGCGGGCCTGCTCGAAGGCGCGATCCAATGCGACGGCGTGTCGCTCGAATTCGAACTCTGCGACGTGCAGACCTTGAACGAGCGCCTGAGCCAGGGCGAGTTCGACGCGGCCAAGGCGAGTTTTCATGCTGCGCTGCGACTGGTGGACACGACAGCGGTGCTGTCGGCGGGTTCAGCGCTCGGATTCGGAGTCGGGCCGCTGCTGCTGGCGCGCGCGGACGCACCGCCGCTCGATTCGAATGCGCGCGTACTTTGCCCAGGCGAATGGACCACGGCCACGCTCTTGTTCCAGCTCTTCCACGGGCCGCTGCAGGTCGAGCAGCGGGTCTTTTCCGAAATCATGCCCGCACTCGAGCGGCGCGAGGCGGACTTCGGCGTGTGCATCCACGAGGGCCGTTTCACCTGGAAAGAGCGCGGACTCGTGTGTGTCGAGGATCTTGGCGCGCGCTGGGAGGCGGACTTCGGCTGCGCGCTGCCGCTGGGCGGAATCCTTTTCCGCAGGACGCGCGGAACAGAACTCGCGGCGCGCCTGTGCACGGCGATCGAAGCGTCGATCGCCTGGGCGCGCGCCCATCCCGAGCGTGCGCTGGCGCTGATGCGCGCCCATGCGCAGGAGTTGTCCGACGAGGTGCTCTGGCAACACGTGAACCTCTACGTGAACACCGAGACCGTCTGCCTTTCGAGTTCGGCGCGCGCAGCGTTGGCGACACTCGCGGCGGCGGCGGCTCGACTGAATCTCGCGCCCGAGCGCTCGGCTGCGCTCAGCATCTGGGGACGCGAACCTCTGCGCCTTTTCCATGTCCTGCATGCAAAGCCCGCGCGAGCGCTGCTCTTGGCGGACGGGACCTGGAACCCGCCTTCGCTCGAGAGCGAGGGATTCGTGCACCTTTCGTTCGCGGAGCAGTTGCAGGGCACACTCCAGACACACTTCCGGGCGCGCGATGAGTTGGTCTTGCTCGAACTCGACCCAGCTCAGCTGGGTTCGGCGCTGCGCTACGGACCTTCGCGCGGCGGCGCCCTCTTCCCGCACCTCTACCGCGAACCGCGCCGCGAGGATGTTCTCCGCCACTGGCCGCTGACCGCCAGCGGCGATCGCTGGACCCTGCCGACTTTCGACGCGGAGCGTTGAAGACGCTGCCAGAAGCCTGAATCAACGCTTCACGACTCACCGCGCCATGGCGTGGTGCGCTGTGAAGCGTCGATTCAAGGCTCTGGCAGCGTCTTCAACGCTCCGCCGAAGCGGGCGAGGGTTTTAGCGGCCCATCGGGCTCGGACCGCCCATGCCACCCGGCTTGGGCGCTGCCTTGGGCGCGGGCGCGGCGGGCTTGCCACCTGCATCGCGCAACTCGAGCATCTCCTTGCGGATCTCTTGGGCGAGGTTCTTGATGTCTTGCATGGTCTTGCGCACGCGCGCGCAAGCGGCCTTATTGCCGGCTTCAGCCTTGGCCATGTCTTCGCGGGCGGCCTCGAGGGTCTGGCCGAGCTTTTCGAAATTCTGGGTCATATGCGTTCCTCTGGTCACAGTCGGTCGTCGGCGGGCGCTGGGCAGGACTGGCCGCGCACACCGGCGCCGGAGCGAAGCGCCCCGGATGGAAGTAGGCGCCAGCCTAGCCAGCCGCCCCCGCGGGGAGAAACTAGCCGATCAATTTTGACGTAAATAGCTACTTAGCAAGCCCTTAGAGCATCAATTTCCGCTTGGCAAGCGCCTGGACACGCCCCCATTCCGTTGCACTGACGGCCTGAACCGAGAGCCGACTGCCCTTCTGAGAAACCTGCATGGCGGCCAATACAGGGTCTTTTCGCAGCTCATCGAGGGCCACGATCCGGGGCAGCGGCTCGACCGCGCGTAGGTCGACCATCAGCCACGCGGGTGCCTCGGACTTCGACTTCGCGTCGAAGTGCTCGTGGGC
>JAYUOR010000225.1:0-1811 GCA_043760765.1 Planctomycetota bacterium
CCGCAAGCGATTCTCAGCGCTGTCGTGCACGTAGCGGCGGTAGCCCGCGAAAATCTCGTCGCCACCGTCGCCGGAAAGCGCCACGGTGACGTGTTCGCGCGCCATCTTCGACACGAGAAACGTCGGCAACGTCGAGGGATCGGCCAGCGGTTCGTCGAAGACCCATGGCAATGTGTCGACCACCAGTCGGGGATCTGCTGCGAGGATCTGCGTGTGGTGCTGCGCGCCAAGGCGCGTCGCGCTCGCGCGCGCGATGTCGATTTCGTCGTGGCTTTTTTCGCGAAAACCGACCGTACATGCGATCAGCGGGTCGACGCCCGCGCGCGCCATGCTGTCGAGCACCGCGTTGGAGTCGATCCCACCGGAGAGGAACGCGCCGAGCGGCACTTCGCTCTCCAAGTGTTCACGCACGACTCGGTCGAGCCACTCGCAAATTTCCGCGTCGCGCGCCGCGCTGCTCGTGGGCTCGCGAAGTTCATCCAGCGGCAGGTCCCAATAGCGCTCGAGCCGCGGCGGCTTGCCCGGTTCGAAGGAGAGTGTGTGGCCGGCCGGCAAGCGTTCGATCCCGGCCCAGGCCGAGTGTTCGCCACCGATGTAACCCTGCATCAGGTATTCGAGCAATGCCTCGCGCCGCAGCGAACGTCCGACCTCGCCCATGGCCAGAATCGCCTTAGGTTCGCTGGCCCAGGCCAGACCGTGCGGCGTTTTTGCCCAATACAACGGCTTGATGCCGAGACGGTCGCGGCCAAGCAGCACGCTTGGGTGCGCAGGGTCGCGCAAGTCGAGCAGCGCGAAAGCGAACATCCCGATCAAGCGCTCAACCGCGCGCGCGCCAAGCTCCTCATAGAGGTGCACCAAGACTTCGACATCCGAACCCGTGCGGAAGCGATGGCCCTTGCCCAGGAGTTCTTCGCGCAGCGCGCGATGGTTGTAGATCTCACCATTCAACACGATCGCGATGTCGCGCGTCTCGTTTTCGATCGGCTGATGGCCGCCTGCGACGTCGATGATCGACAGCCGGCGAAAAGCGATGGCGAGCGGCCCTAGAATGTGCACGCCTTCGTCGTCGGGACCGCGCAGGCGCAGTGTGCGCGCGGCGCTGAGCACGAGCTCGCGATCAGGCGCTTGCGCCGGATCGTCGAGTGCAAAGCCGCAAAGTCCGCACACGGCTGGTTGGCTCCTAGGCGCTGCCAGGGACCGCGCTGCGGCCCCGGTCTTGGGTGTTGCCGATGCGCCGTGTGAAGCCGCGCTCTTGAACGCTGCGCAACTGAGCCTGGCCAGTCCCGGCGCGCCTGGGATAGGCCGTGGTGTCGGCCATTTCGCGCTCAGCGATGATCTCAAAGGCAATGACCAGCGCGATCCAGTGATACGCCAAATCGAAATGCGCGCGATTCAGGAAAGTGCTGCCGACGATGAACGCCACCCAGGTGGCTTCGAACATGGTCGCGTAGTCCGTGATCCAGGTCGTGAAGTAGCGTTTCTTCGCTTTCTTCTGGATGCGCCACAATGAAACCAGGGTGAGCAGCATGTTGAGCAGATACGTGCCGAGGGCCAGACTCCCGCACTCGGCCCAAATCTGCAGATAACTGTTGTGCGCAACGCGCACGCCCTCGTTCTTCTCACCCGACTTGTAGAGCTTGTAGTTGCGCAGGAACATGGTCAGGCCCACGCCGAGAACCGGATTGTCCACCGCCATGTTGATCGCGGTCTTCCAAGCCGCGATGCGCCCCATCGCCGAGCCATCCGCTTCGTAGTCCTGGATCGACTCGATGCGCTCGACGTAGGACGCGGGCGCAATCAGGAACGCGCCG
>JAYUOR010000226.1:0-4480 GCA_043760765.1 Planctomycetota bacterium
AGGAGGCGCAACGCAGCCAGCGGCGGCGGGGGCCGGCGCAATGGATCTGTTATTCCGTGACAGAGCCTTAGGTTGCGGCCACTTCGCGCAAGCTCGCCTCGACCTGGCCGAAGGTCCGCTCCGGCGCGAATCGATCCATGCGGCGCAGGCTCTCTTCGCGGAAGCGCTGTTGTAGTTCCTTGTCCGCGAGCAGCCTGCCGATGGCCGGCGCGAGCGCGGACGCGTCGTTGGGCGGCACCAGCAGGCCGTTGACCCCCGATTCGATGACCTCGGGATTGCCGCCGATGTCGGTCGCGACCGCGGGCGTGCCGAGGGCGCAAACTTCGAGCAGTGTGTGGCTCAGTCCTTCATAGGTGCTGTTGAGCACGAAGATATCCGCGGCGCGGATCAGGAGCGGGATGTCGGCATAGGGCCGATTGCCGAGGAAATGCACGCGCTCGGCGAGACCAAGTTCCCAGGCGACGCGCTTCCAGGCGTCCAGCATGTCGCCGTCTCCGACGACGAGCAGTTCGACGTCGGCGGGCAGTTCCTTCAGCGCGCGAATGATCCCGTCGACGCGCTTCCAGACCATCAGGCGACAGATCGTGAGCAGATAACGCGGCTTGGGCGCGAGCGCGAGCTTCTTGCGCGCTTCGCCTTGCGTCTCCCGCACCGAATCCGGCGCCGGTCCGTTGTAGGCGTTGTAGATCAGTTGCACTTTGTCGCCGCTCACGCCGTAGCGCGAGACCGCGATGCCGCGCAGATAGTTCGAGCAGGCGATGATGCGCCGCGCTCTCCCCCACCAGCGTTTCTGCAGCCTGCGCATCAAGGCGACGCGCCAGCCGTAGGTCTTCGTCTGGAACTCGTCGATCGTGTCGCCGCCGATCCAGCCCTTGCGATGACTGATCTCCCAGGCGCCATCGACCATCATGCGCATCATGACGGGCTTGCCGCGCAGGCGCGCAGCGAAGACGTGCAGCAGCGCGAGGTGCTCGTTGACGTAGACGACGTCGAATTCGGGCGCGTGTTTGAGCACGGCGAAGAACGCGCGCACATAGCGGACGAGCATCGACGCCGGCAGGATCGAGACGACTTCGAAGGGATAACCCGTGGGCTTGGGGTCCGAACAGAAGGCGATCACCCTGACCTCGTGCCCGCGCGAGGCAAGGAAGCCGCCGACGCTGGGCACATACACCGCCGGCCCGCCGAGGTCGGGTGGGAAGACAGGGGATGTAATAAGGATGCGCATGGGCGGGGGCCAGCCCCCAAGCGTATCGCGCGCAAGTCACCGGTGAATCGGACAGTACGGAGCCTGGCACGATTTTTCCCTATTCGCGCGAATCGCAGTCAGGGCAGCGACAGCTCGACCGGATCGTCCGCGATCGTGATTTTGCGCCGCTCCCCCTCGACCACGCCCCGGATACGGACTTCCATCTCGTACTGGCCTGGCGCGAGCGGGATTTTCTGCGGCTCGGGGCCGAAGAGCTGGCTGGTGAACATCGTCACGCCCTTCGCGTCGATCACATCGAAGTGGACAAGTGGCCAGCGCTCGTCGGTTGCGCTGACCACGAGCGGCGTCCCGCGCTCCACTTTGATCTTCACATTTTCTACGGACCCCGCTTGCAGATCGACCTCGACGACGGAACTGCCGAACGCGTAGGTCTCTTCTGGGACGAAGCGCAGTCGATAGCGATTGCGTGAAAGTCCATCGATGCGGAAGGAACCGTCCTTGGCGACGCCAACGGCAATCGAAGGTGAGCCAGGCGCGCTGCGCAACAAGGAAGCGGCATCCGCGTAGAAGACAATTCCAGGTTTGCCGGTACCGCCCCCATCGACAACCTGACCGGAGATGGAGCATGCGCTCGAAAGTGGAATGTCGCCGAAGTCGGTATCGACTCCCGCCTCGACCCGCCTCGACAGCTCGGGACTCCCGTACTTCGCACTGAAGATCCGCAGGCTCGTCCACCCGGGCCAGGCTGTCCCGCTGAAACTGCCATCGAGACCCGTCATTCCCCAGTAGGTCGAGCTGAGAAGTCGGAAGTGGATTTCGGGCAGTGGCGCCCGCGACTCTGCATCGATCAAGCGGAAGCGCAGGGTGCTCTTTCCAAGTAACGAATTTGCGGGGTCAAGTACGAAGCGCACGCTGCGTTGCTCGGCTGCGACTCTCTGCGTCGCGACCACGCGTTGTTGCTGCAACAAGCTGACGAACAGTGGCGGCGGCATGACCAGACGAATGCGACCGATGACTTCGGGAACGTCGAATTCTTCGGTGTGAGCCTCGGCCTTCCAATCACCGAAGCCGAATCTGTTGTTGCTGCTGCCGGAGATCTCGTCCAGCCATTCGCCTGGAGCTTCGAGCGTCGCCACCGCGATCAGCGGCAACTTGGGAATCGGATTGCCCGCGGAATCGACCACGCTGACGAGGATGTCGAGTTCGGGCGTCAACTGGATGTCGAGCCGGCGTTCGGCGCTCGCCGCGTTCAAGTCGACAGTCGTTCGGGCCTTTCCGCCGCTCGTTGCCTGGGCAAATAGCCAATGTCGCCCCGTCGAGAGCCCCTCGAAGGAATACGCGCCATCGGCCCCCGCGTCAGTCTCACGGACTTCACCCAGCTGGTCAGTGAGCTTGAGATGAACCGGCAGCGCGAGCTTGTCGCTGCCGACGACAGGCCGCACGAATCCGTAAAGCAGGATGCTCGTGTGCGCAGCCGCGTCCAGTGTCGGCGCGGCGATCGACGCATGACTTGCCTGTGAGCTCGTGTTCGACTCGACCGCCGCTCTCGAGCGCGAAGGCGTCGGCAGCTCTGGTTGCGGTGCGACGACGCGATCGACAGCGGGTTCCACTGCGGCCACGGGAGCGCGAGGCTCGCTCCAGTCGAGGACGAAAGGAACGCTCGAAAATACTGCGAGCAACGCCGCCGCGATCAAACCGACTTTCACCGAGGTCTTCATGGCGATCGCAGGAACGATCATCTCCTTCATGGATAGGCCGCACAACGCGGTCAAGTTAGATCGCCACTGTTCGCGATCGCCGTGGACGCGGTCGAGGCGCTCGCGCAGCAACGCATGCGCACGGGTGAGCCGGCTCTTGACGGTGGCGACGGAGAGGCCGTCGCGTGTTGCGATCGCCGTCGGAGTCAGCTCTTCGTAGTAGCGCGCGAGCAACGTCAGACGGTAGGGCTCGGGCATTCCGACGACGGCTTCGCAAACGCGCATCATCAGTTCGGCCTGCGCGAGCGCGTCGATACCCGAAGGCTGCGCTTCGGCGCGCGCCACTGTGGACTCGCGCGCCTCACGGCGTATCCCGCTGCGGCGAAGGCGAAGTGCCGCCCGACGCGTGAGCGTGGCGAGCCAGGCAAGTGGATTCACGTGCTCGGGCGGCGGTTCTCGAAGCGTGGCGAGCAGCGCTTCCTGGCAGGCGTCCTCGGCAAGCTGATCGTCGACTAGCAGGCCGCGCGCGAGAGCGCGCAGGAAGCTGGAGTGGCGGGTCAGAAGGTCACTGGAGAGCGCGGAGGGATCCATGGAAGGCGGCGGGCCTCCTTTATCATGTCCACCGGTTCCCACGGGTATGCAAGAAAGTCCGCGACGGCAGGGCAGAACGGTCGGGCCTGCGCGTAATTGACCTGCGCATTCCGCTAACCAACTTGCCCGAACGCCCCTATGCGTCAGACGATCTGCTTGTACGACGCGTAGGCCGCAACGGCCCTGAGAACTTCGCGTGCGGACGGAGTGCAGTTCGCGAAGGAAAGCCGGGCGAGACTTCCAGGAATCTTGAATACCTCGGAGAGCAACACGTGGACGAATGACTGCGTAGGGGCGCGCACACTCTCGAAATCAAAGAGCACTCCCTCGCCCTTCTCGATGCGCGGACGGATCTCCTGTTCGCGGTATCGGATCGCCTCCTGGTTGTTCTCTTCGAAGTCATGCACGCGGATGGTGTGCATCGCCCCCACGTCCGCCTGGGCGCCGACGAAGTCCAATCCTGCAGGACCGGACATGCGCCGTGCTTCGTCCGCAAGTTGGCCGCAACTTTTCAGAATCTCACTGAAATCAGAGATGCCCTCCGTCGGAAAATCCAGCACGACGATCGTGCCTGGCCAACCTTCTATGTTGCGGTATACGCGATCCGGCTCCGGCACCTTCAGCTTCCAGATGGACGCGTTGTCGCCACGAATCCCCAAGAGCGCTTTCCCTGAGGCGATCCAGAACGATCCTCCCGCCCGCCACGCGATCTCTCTCGAATAGAAGAGCCCCATTCCAGCATTCTCAAATCCGCTGCCGTACATCGCACTTGGCTGCGCGCCCGAAGAGTGCGGCAGGATCGCGATGCGCAGGAATTCTCTGTCGGATCGAAGTTCTGGATATCGATGGCGAAGCGAGTCCGACACTCCTCGACCCAAATCGCAAAGGACAACCTGCAGCCGCTGGGTTTCTGGAAAATGTTGGGCGATCGCGACCCCACCGATCTCGGACTGGGCATGTTGAAGCACGTTGCGTGACAGCT
>JAYUOR010000227.1:0-4471 GCA_043760765.1 Planctomycetota bacterium
CCACGAAGACCCGCGAGCCGTCGCGGCTGAAGGCGAGCGAGCGCGGCTTCATGCCGACTTGGATTTCGGCGGCGAGCATGCCCGCCGCGGCATTGACGACCGCCACGGAGTTGTTGTCCCGGTTGGTCGCCCAGACCTCGCCGATGTTGTTCGGGTTGACCGCGACGGCCGAAACCTGGGCGTGCTGCGCGGAGGCGGAGGCTGAGCCCAGAGCCAGAATGGCCAGGGGGAGGAATCGATTCAGGTTGTTCATGGAACCAGGTGTCGTTGCGAGTCGTGGTGTGCGGAACTCGAACCCAGTGGAGGCACCGGCCGCACGGGTGCGGCCGGGGCCTTGGGGGGGCTCTGGGCGTGGATTTTGCCGTATCAACAATAACCGCACCGGGCGATTTCCGGCGCTGCCCCCGCCGCCGCTCCAGCTTGCGCGAGAGAGAGCTGGGGAAGGCGCGGCGAGGGAACCCGAGTGGCCCGGGAAGTACCCGAACAGTACCCCGCGGACTACCGCTGAGTCGGGCCCCGAAGGGGTGAACACAGCGCCTCGCACGCGCGATGACGGTGTCGTAACGGAGACAGGCCCGATTCCGACAGCGCACTCGTAGTCCTGGATGCGCGTTCATCCAGCGATCGAGAAGTTTCTTCGCGCGCGGACGAAGATGCGCACAGGATTCGCGAAGCACTTGCGCGCCGTAGCGAGAGCTCGCCCCCCTAATACCGGCGCTCTGGCCTGGGATCGCCCTAGGGGGCCCCGCCCGAACTTGGCCATCCGCTTGCAAGCCGTGGGGCACATGGAAGCGCTCCCTGGACTGCGGCCGGTCAAACCGGCGATCGAAGCTGCGAAGCCGGCGGTACGCGATGCGGCCGAGAGCTCGCGTGAGTCGGCGCGCTTCGAGGAGCACCTGAATCAGGCTCACGCGCAGCGGCAGCGTGCCGAAGGGCCGTCGCGCGCGGACAAAGGGCCGTCGCACGCGGACAAGTCGGCCCGCCATGTGCGCAAGGAGGCACAGGAGAGCGAACCGGCCGCGCGCTCGGACACCCATAAGGAAGAGGACCCCCAAACGAAAAAGGTCGCCGGCGGCGAGCAGGTCGCAGAGACGACTTCAGCCTCAGCGGTTGAAAGCGAAGCGTCGCCGCCGAACACCAAGCCCGCCGCAAGAGCCGCGAAGCCGACCGAGGACGCGAAGCCTGTTCAGCCCGAACCCGTCGTGGAGCCGGTCGCGCTGCCGAGCCTGGCTGTCAGCGAGGACTCGTCTAGCGCCGCTCCCGCGCAAGCGCAGCACCCGGAAACAGCCAATGCCGGTGCTGCGGCCCAACCCGCCGCAGGTGTACTCGCCGCCGCCGCTTCAGTGGTCAAGGCCCCCCAGGTGACGGTCACGCTTGCGCCTGAGACCTCGAACACGCTGCAGTTGCTCGCGAACGAGCCGCAGTCCATCGGCGAAAAGCCCGCGACAGATTCGCTCGATGTGGCCCAGACCACGACGCACACGCACAGCACGGATGCGGCGGCGAATGTCGCCGCCGATGTGCTCGCCCGCGCGCTGCCCGCCTCGAGCGCGGTGTCGCACGACTTTGCGCGCGACCTCGCGCAGCTTGCGGAAACTGCCGCGCCCAAGGCGCCGCACGCGGGCGAGACCCACGCCGCGAGCGAATCCGCCGCCGAAATCCTGCGCCAAGTGCGCGTCGGACTTTCCGCGGACTTGCGCGAAGCGAACATCCAACTTGCGCCCGAAGCCCTCGGCCGCGTTTCGATCCGGCTGCGCGTCGAGAACGGCACGCTGACCGCCGACGTGCGCGCGGAATCGGCCCAGGCGCTGCGCGCGCTCGAGTTGCACGCTCCCGAACTCAAGGCCGCGCTTGCGCAGCACGGCGTCCCGCCGAGCGCGATGGTCTTCAGTTTCATGAACAGCCACGCCGGCGATCCGTCGGGCCGTGGACACGCGTCACCTTTCCGCTCGCCGCGCGCGAGTTTTCCGTCCGCGAATTTCGCTCCGGCAGCTCTCGAACGCGCGTTGGCGCGCCGACTGTCCGCGAGCGGTGTCGACACATACGCCTGAACGAGGAATTGCCATGCAAGTCACCGGAACCAGCGCCACCGAAGCCATCTCTTCGCTCTCCTCAGACAAGAAGAACGGAGGAGTAGGCAAGGACTCCTTCATGAATCTGCTGGCGACGCAGCTGAAGAATCAGGACCCGCTCAATCCGTCGAAGAACGACGAGATGCTGGCGCAGCTCGCGCAGTTCAGCTCGCTCGAGCAGATGCAGAACATGAACGACAACATCGTCGGTCTCGCCGTCCTGCAACAATCGAACGCGTTGATGCAGCAATTGACCGATGCGAGCGCCCTGATGGGCAAAGACGTCAAGTACACCAATCCCGAGACGCAGACCGAGTCCTGGGGCAAGGTCGACAGCGTGCGCATCGTCGACGGCGCGGCCGTGCTCAACATCGGCGGCAAAGATGTCCCGCTGGCGGCGGTCAAGGAAATCGGCACGCCTCCGGTCACGCCCGCACCCTGAAATCGGCGCGCTCCAACTAGAACAACTTCCATCCACACCACGAGCACCACGAAGAAACCATGAGCAGTTCGCTTTACTCCGCGCTCTCGGGCCTGCAAGCCCACGAAAACTGGATCGGCATCATCGGAAACAACCTCGCCAACGCTTCGACGTCCGGCTTCAAGTCGTCGCACGCCACGTTCGCCGATCAATTCAGTCAGACGCTGCGCTACGCGTCGCTGCCCACCGGCCAGACCGGCGGCCGAAACCCGATGCAAGTCGGCCAGGGCGTGACGTTGGCCGACATCGGCCGCAACATGTCGCAGGGCGCGCTGACCAACACCGGCCGTGTGTTCGACCTGGCGCTCTCGGGCCGCGGGAACTTCATGTTGAGCGACGGAATCAACACGCTCTACACGCGCGTCGGCACGTTCGGGCTCGACGGTACGAGCCGGCTCGTCGATCAGCGCACGGGCTACCTGGTGCTCGGCCAGAACGGCCAGGCCATCGACGTCGATTCGACGTCGCTGAATCCGCCTGCGGCCACAGGCAACTTGTCTTTCACGGGCAATCTGCCTGCCGAAGTCAAAGGCCCGCTGCCGCAGGTGTTGAGTTCTTCCGCGGCTTTCGCGGACGGAACGCAGGCCAACCTCACCGGCAGCAACTCCGGCCCTTACGCGGTTCCGATCGGTGAAACCTGGACGATGGACTTGGTCGTCTCCGGCGGTGCGCCGCAGAAGGTTTCCGTGCTCAGCGTGACCGGCAGCGTGACGGCGCTCGACATCGTCAACGCGATCAATTCGTTGAACTCGAGTGGCGTGACCGCCGCCGTCGCCGGCAACGGCTCCGTCTCCGTGACGAGCGATCGCACGGGCACCGCGGCCAGCGTCAAGGTCGTGCCCGGCGCGACCAACAAGGATCTCGCGTCGCTGACCGGTTTGCCGACCAACCTGGTCGCCGGTACGCAGACCACTGCGAGCGCGACGACGGCGCTCAACAATCTGCCTTCGAACGTGAAGGACTACGTCCCCGGCGACGCGATTTCGATCAGCGGCGTCGATACCGACGGCACGCCGGTCAGCGGCACATTCGTGTTCGGCACGGGCGCCGGCCAGGACGGCGACAAGCTCGGCGACATGGTCAACTTCATCGACAACCTCTTCCCAAACGCCACGCCTGCGATCAACGCGACCACCGGCAAGATTGAAATGACCGCCGACCAGACCGGCGCGACAGGCTTGTCGCTGTCGATCCAGGACGGAGCGGGGGCGACAGGTTCGACGCAGTGGTCGCAACACGCTTTCCTTGCGTCGACAGTAGGCACGGGCCCGGATACGGCGGACACTTCGATCGAAGTTTTCGACCAGGCCGGCACCGCGCACACGGTCACGTTCACCTTTGAGCGTCAGGACGACGGTTCTTGGAACATCACGCCGTCGATTCCGTCCGCCGAAGGCACGGTCAGCGGTGTGCTCACCGGTCTGCGCTTCAACGCCAACGGCACGATCTCGACTTTGCCGACGACGAACACGTTCTCGGCCACGTTCACGGGTCAGCCGGGACAAACCGTGGCGCTCGACCTCGGTTCGCCTTCGTTGTACGACGGCCTGACGATGTTCGGAGGCGCGACGACGATGTTCGCTGACAGCCAGGACGGTTACGGCGTGGGCCAGCTTGCGAACATGTCGGTCAACGGCGACGGTACGATCCAGGGCTTCTACTCGAACGGTCAGGTGAACTCGCTCGGCCAGCTCGGCATTGCGAATTTCATCAACGAAAACGGCCTGCGCGAAGTCGGCAACAACATGTGGGCGGAGTCCGCAAACTCCGGCGCGCGCACGGTGTCGCAGGGCACGCAAGCGGGAGCCGGCGAAGTCGTCGGCGGATCGCTGGAAGGCTCGAACGTCGAGATCGCCGAGGAATTCGTGCACCTGATCGAAGCGCAACGCGGCTTCCAGGCCAACGCGCGCGTGATCAC
>JAYUOR010000228.1:0-4469 GCA_043760765.1 Planctomycetota bacterium
TCGCCTCGGTCGGGAAGGGCGAGCACGGCCCGTACATGTGCGCCGACCGCCGGCTCTGCGTTCTTGCCGCGCGTGACACGACCACGGATGGTTGCCTGGGGGAGCACGATGGCGATCACGTGTTCGCCCGCCTGACGTTCGCCGATCAAACATGCGCCACGCAGGCCAGCGTCGACTTCGAGTTGGATATTTCCTGACCGACCGACCGCGAGTCGGAACTTCCCAGCCTCGTCCGATTGGGCTCGATCGAGTTCACGGCGCTCAGAGCTGCGCATGCTGTCGAGCAGACTGAAGCCTTGGTCGCCGAAGACGAGCGCAACGATTGAGGCACCCGCGACGGAAACTCCGTGCGCGTCCCGAACTTCGCCGCTGATCGTCAAGTCTCCACCAGCCGCTGCAAGGGCCGTCGCCGCGCCGGCCTTGTCCGCTGCGACCGGCATGCGCGAATCGGATGCACGCTCGGCCGGCGCCTCGGCTGCATTCGGGCTCGGCGCGGCTTGGAGCATGGAGTCTTCGGACGCTGCACTGTGGACGGCGAGCGCGGGCTCGTCTTCGGATCGCCGATTCCAAAGCGTCAGCGCCAGCACAACGCAGATGGCCAGAGCGGCCAGCTTCAGAAAAGTACCCATGGCGAGTCCTCCCAACGAAATCGGTAGCAGCAATGGGGTCGGCGCGTTCGTGTCCACGAGCGGTTGAACGAGCGCGAGCCACGCACCCCGCGACCCGTGCTCGCGGTCCATGCGCGCGCGCAACTTCGCGAGGCCGCGCGCGATGCGCTGTCGCGCGTTGTCGTGGCTGATGCCGAGGCGCTCGGCAACCTGAACGGCACAGAGCCCATCGAAGTAGCGCAGCACGATCGCGCTGCGGTAGGGCTCTTCGAGCGCGAGCAAGGCTTCGGCGAGTTCGCGCTGCAGCTCGACGCGCGCGGCGATGGCTTCGGCCGAAGGCGCACTGTCGCCTTCGCGCGCGCTAGAACGCTCGTGCTGCGCGCGCAAGTCGGCGTCGCGGCGCTCGCGGCGCGAGAAGTTGCGCAGCACTACGCTGAGCCACGCGCGCAGCTCGCCCACGTTCGAGTGCGGCGCACGGCGCAGCGCCGCGACCCAGGTGTCCTGGACGAGATCGTCGGCCGCGTGCGGATCGCGTACGAGCCCCTTGGCCAGTCGCTTCAACCAGTCGGATTCGGCAAGCAGTCGCTCGACGTCGCGCGGGGATCCCTGCTCTTGACTCACGGGAGACGATCATCCTCCGCAGCGCGTAGTGTGACAGAGGATTTTCCGTTCACGGGCCGCGCGGCTTCAGGGCGCTCCAACGCAGTCCGTCCACTGGGCACGTCCGCCGGCGGCTGCGTGGCTGAGACTGCCGAACGCAGAAGGGGACTGGCCTTCGCGCAGGGTCTGGCGGGCTGACCTGGTAGCAGCCTTGCCCGAGGAGCTACGGCCTGGTTACGTTTGCGAGGAAGTGCTGGCCCACGGCGAGCACCTTCCGCACCTCACTCAACGCTTGAACCACACTCAGGAGTCGAATCATGACCACTATCCAAGAAGAGAATTACAGGAAGGGCGTCGAGAAGGCGATCGAACGTTGGAAGGCGAAGATCACGGTCATCGGCGGCAAGGCCAAGAAACCGCGCGAGGAACTGAAGACGCTTCGCGCGATCAGCGCTCCGACGGCCGACGACAAGAAAAAGATCGCGGCATTCGAGGCCGAATTGGACAAACTCGCCAAGGATGTCGAAACGGCGAGCACCGAGCTCAAGCTCGACGTGATGTTGCTCGGCCCGCTCAATGTGCCAAAGACGACTCCCAAGAGCGAGCTGGACAAGCTGCCCAAGTGGATGAAGGAAGTGATCAAGGCCAAGGGCATTCCGCTCGGGAACGGCGTCGTCATCACACCGGAAGTCGAGTTTGATTGGAAAACCTTCAAGCCCAAGTACATCGGCGTCAAGGTGAAGTGGTAGGTAGCGAGGTCCTGTCCTAGGCGCAGGTCACGCTCAGTTCGGCGCCGGCGCGATGGATCGGGCGCTTCACTGCGCTCGGTCTTTCGTGCGCGCGCGGTCCTATTCGAGGCTGGAATTTGGGGTCTGTTCGTAACGCCGGGCGAGTTTTCCGGATGAGGAGGGCCTAGCAACGCAGACCCGTCTCACTCCCACAGGAAATTCGCCATGGCGTTCTCGCTTCGCGCCCTGCTGCTCACTTCTACACTCCTCGCCGCGGCGTCTTCGATCACGGCGGCCCAATCCGGAGGATTCACGCCCGGTGAACTGATTTTCTCGATCGGCGGCCCCCAAGCTCCGTTCCCCGACGGCGGCACTGGAATCGCGCGCATCGATCCGATCAGCGGACAGATCAACGTCGTGGTCGACTTCTTCAGCGGCGGGACGGTCACGCAAGGCGTCGCCTACGATTCGTTTCGTGATCGAGTGATCTTCTCAGGCGTTCCCTTCAACGCAGCGCCGGGCGGCCTGTGGGCCAGCGATGCGCAGGGAGTACTGCAATTGCTGCTGGCCAACAACAGCCTGCAGTTCTCGCTGCTGGCTCCGGGTTCCGGCGGCCGCATCTACTATCGCGCAGGCGGCGTCGCGTTTGTCCCGCCGCTGCGCTATCTCGACGCGCTGAACGTCGAGCACAGCCTCTTGGACTCGACCGGCCTTGCCGCGTACACGCCGCCGTGGGTGAACTACGCCTCCTCCATGATTTATGACGCGACGACGAACTCGTTGATCGTTGCGATCCCAGGCCAAGCGAACAGCATCTGCTCGGGAGTGGACTTCAACTACGTGACCGTGCACAAGCTCGCGCTCTCCGCCGATGGTTCGCGCGTGATCGCGCCCGAGAGTTGCGCGCAGTATCAGCTCTCGATTTTCGGCAGCGTCAACTCTCCGGTGGGAATCGGAACGATGACGAATGGCCATGTGCTGGTGTGCATCGACCCGAACGCCAGCGGCGTGGTGCCGGTCTTCCTCGACGTCAATCCGCTGACACTGAACATTTCGCAGTTCGCGGCCACCGGCACGACCGTCAGCGCGAAGCCGATGAAGAACGGGACCTATTCGTCGGTCCACAACAAAGGCGTCTGCGTCGACATCAGCACGCACGTGCTGCGACTCTACAGCGCCGGCGAGATCGGCGACGGCACGGTGCTCTCGACCTCGGCTCCGATTTCACCCGCCGGCAATGCGCCGATGAGTTGGTGCGAAGTTCGACCGGGCCAGTGCGGTACGAACAACCTCTCGACCTACTGCGTCGCGAAGACCAGTTCGCACGGCTGCGTGCCGTCGATTTTCACTGTTGGCGCGCCGTCGATGACGATCAGCAGCGGCTTCACGATCCAGGCGAACTCGACTGAGGCAGGGAAGCCGGGCTTGTTCTTCTACAGCACGACGGGCACGGCAGCGACGCCGTTCTCCGGGGGCATCCTTTGCCTGCAACCGGTGATCAAGCGTCTGTCCGCGACCACGGGCAGCGGAACCGCGACCTGCAGCGGAACGCTTTTCCTCGACTTCAACGCCGTGCTCGCGACGACGACGAATCCGGCGCTCGTTGCGGGCGCGAATGTCTACGGGCAGTTCTGGTTCCGCGATCCGCCGGCGACTTTTGGCGCGGGTCTGAGCAATGCAGTGAAATTCCACATCTGCCCGTAGTGCTCCGGTTCGCCTGGGTCCGAGCCCCTGTGCGGAATCAGTGCTTGTCGTTGGCCCGCAGCCGCGCGAGTTCGATTTCGCCCAGGGGCTCGGCGCGTTGTACACGCAGACTCGCGGCCCACTCGCGATGGAAATCGCGTTGTACGGTTCGATGGATGGCGGCCGTAATGGCGAGGGCGACCACGGCACCGATCGTCGCAAGCAGCATGTCTTTGTGGGCATCCCACACGTCACCTTGAGTGCCGAGATAGGCCATGCCGAGATCGCCGCCGAAATACTCCGCTGCGCCCCATTCGACAAGTTCGTAGAGCATCGACGTCGACATGATCACGTCGAGCGGAAAAAAGTAGCCCCAAAAGCCGCGCACATCGGCGACGCGCACCACGAGTTCGCGGATCGGATAAGCGATCAAGAGGCCGTAGCTGAAATGGACGACCCGGTCGAAGTTGTTGCGCTCGAAGCCGAGCAGTTCGTTCAGTGTGCCGCCGGTCAGGCTCTTCCACCACGCGTCGTAGGGGACCAGCGCGTAGGTGTAGTGCGCGCCGACTTCGTGCAGCACGAGGAAGCAAAAGATCGTCGTGTAGGAAACCTTGGAGAGCGGGAAGCGCTTGAAGGTCGCGATCAGTCCGCCGACGCCGAACAGGACCAGCGCATTCTCAAGCGCCCAGTCGCTGCGATCGATCGGATTGAAGGCCAGCGCCACAGCCTCGATCGCGAGCAGCGTGAGCAGGATCAGCGGATAGCGCTTCGAGGGGGGCTTCGCCATGGGCACAGGCTACTGCCCGGCTCGCGGCAATTCGCTACTTGCGCTCCAGAGTCATGGCGAGGC
>JAYUOR010000229.1:0-4465 GCA_043760765.1 Planctomycetota bacterium
TGGCGAGTTTCTCGGCCTTGGACTGCACGAGCCCGGACAAGCGAACCGTGTTGCGATCGATCTTGATGTTGATCGCCTTGGCCTCGCGCTGCGCTCGCCGTGACAGAGCGCCTTCGATCGCAAGCCGGATCTGTGCCGCATCCGCGCGCGAAGACTTGACAGCGATCAGATTGGTGACGCCGCGCACTCCGTTGAGCCGCTCGATCGCGCGCACGCTGTCGTCGCGCTCGTAGCTGAAGTCCACGTCGCCTTCGAGCGTCACCCAGCCGTTGGAGACCGTCGACTTGATGCGCTGGTCCGGAACGAACACATCCCAGCTCAGCGCGGAGCGAATGGCCTGCGAGATCTCCGCGTCCGTCTTCAGCGTGTGCACGGGCTTGACCTGGATTTGGTCGGCGACATCGAGCACACCGCTGACGGCGTGCGCGGCGTCGCGCGCGGCCAGTTTCTTCGCGTAGCTGTCGACGAAGCCGGCCAGCGTGACGACTCCGTGCTTGACGCTGACGGCGATCGCCCTGCTATCGACGCGCGGATCCCAGTCCAGCTCCGTCGTGACTTCACGGTCGATCTCGGCGTCGCTCTTGGTGGTAGTGGTAACCATGATCTTCCTCGCGGAGCGCTTCGTCTCGACGTGCGCACAATTGCCACGCTGGTCTGCGTGCTCCTGCATTCAGGCTAGTTGCAGACGTCGATTGGCACCGTGCGTCACAGGCCGTATTCAGCGACCTATCTGGGCGCAGCCGGGGAATACGACACAAGATCCGCGAGAAAAGCTGCCCAAACAGGCCGACTTGCCGGCGAGTGGCCATGCCGCCACGCCCGGCTACCCGCGCAGCGAACCTCAAAGCCTCAGGACTGCGCTGCTTGGAAGCGGTGCGGCGGCGCGCCGCGCACCGGCTGCCGATGCGAGAAGCGATCGAGACTCTCGAGGACTTCCTCGTCGCTGGTCGCGCCAAAGTTCCCGTAGAACGACCCGACCGCGCGGAAAGGATCGGGACAGGCCACGCACACACACTCGTCCGCATGCGCCCCGAGGTCCTGGCACGCCTCGCCCGAGGCGACCGGCACCGCGACGACGATGCGCGCCGGTTTGAAATTGCGCAGCGATGTGACGACCGCTCGCATCGTCGAGCCGGTGGCCATGCCGTCGTCGACAACGATCACGGTCTTGCCTTCCAGATAGGGCGGCGGTTGGCCGCGGCGATAGGCGCGTTCGCGGCGCTCGAGTTCGGCGCGCTCGCTGCGTACGACTTCGCGCACTGCGTGCGGGGCAATCTGCAGTTCGCGCACCAGCGCTTCGTCGATCTCGACCACTCCAGCGCCGGCAATAGCGCCCATGGCGAATTCGGGATGGCCGGGCACACCGAGCTTGCGCACGAGCCAGATGTCGAGCGGCGCATTCAGCCGCTGGGCCACCTCCGCCGCCACCGGCACACCTCCGCGCGGCAGACCGAGCACCACGAGATCACGGCGGCCCGCGTACTCCCACAGTCGCTCGGCCAGGGCACGGCCCGCTTCGACACGATCCCCGAACATGGCGCGCGTGGCTCCAGGTTGCATGGCTTTCAGACCTCCGTGGAATTCTCCACGGACATCCTCGGGTCTGGGCGCGCCAGTGCTATCCACCCAGCACCGAACTTGGATTCCGCCGAGTGCGTAGCCGTGTCCCGGTGGCCCTCGTCCATCGGGAACCGGTTCCAGAATTTGCTCGCCCCGGGGTTACTTGCCCACGACCAGGATCTTGAAGCTGCCCGGGATCATCGCCGGCCGTCCGCGCTTCTCGCCCTTGGTTTCGGCGGGAGCTTCGTACTTTGCTGCGCCCAGGTAGACGAGGTGTGTCTTGGGATCGAGCGCCATGGTCTTCGCACCGACCGCGGTCGGAACATTCTCGAGCAGCTTGAACGTGGCAGGGTCCTCTTCGTGAACGATGGTCAGCGTGCCCTCGCCGTTGGAACTGAAGGCACAGCCCGTCGCCGCATCGAAACCGTTTGCATCGACGCGCTGTCCGATCGGCAGGGTCGCAAGGACTCTGCCGCTCGTCGAATCCAGCACGATCATCTTCTGATTGGCGCAGCCGACGAACAGGCGGTGATTCTTCAGGTCGATCGCCAGGCCCGACGGCTCTTCGCCCGGAGCGAGCGGCCAACGCGAAAGCACCTTGAGCTCCTTGGGATCGAAGCACACGACTTCGCTCTTGTCCTCGATGTTGACGAAGACCTTTCCGTCGCCCGTGCTGACCGCGAACTCGGGCTTGCCGCCCAGCGGAATCGTTCCCACTACGGTCGCAGTGGCGGCGTCGATCGCAGTGACGTCGTTGCCGCGGCCGTTCATCGTGAACACGCGCTTGGTGTGCGCGTCGTACATGATCGCATCGGGGCCTTCGCCTGTCTTCACGGTGGTGATCGGCGCGAGCGTCTTCAGGTCGAAGACCGTCGATGTGCCGGCCTTTCCGTTGCTCGTGAAGCCACGGCCGAACTCCGGCGCGAGCGCGATGCCGTGAACGCCGGCCGTGTCGGCGATGTCGCCGACAACCTTGCCCGTTTCGACATCGATCACCATGACGTGTGACGAACGCGAGACGAACAGGCGATGACTTTCTGAATCGACGTTCAAGTAATCCCAGCCGCCGTCGCCGCCGACTTCGAACGTTCTCAGCACGTGGTACGTTGTCGCGACAAGCGCGGGCGCAGGTGGAGTCTGCGCGGACTGAAGTGCCGTCGCGCACAGCGCGAGCAGCACACTGGATGAGCCGATGAGCGAAATTCGAAATGCGTTTGGGGTGCAAGTGTTCATGCCGAGACTCTAGCGCCTTTTGTGCCGGTCGCCGTCCTGGTTGTGGCCGCTTGCGCGACAGATTCGTGCGCAAAGGCGGGCTCCGCTCAGATCACGTGACGCCCAGGTGATCGAAGCGCTCCGCAGCGCACGGCGAAGCCGCGCGCAGCGCTCACGCCTCGTGCGCGGCAGGAAGGACTTCGCGGTCCGCAAGCAAGTTGCTGAACCTGCGCAGCAACCTGAGCACGAGGAAGATCGCAAGCGAAACAGCGAGCAGCACGTTCCAGGCCAATTCGGTTTCGACTCGGGCGTCGATGAGGAAGTCCGCCGCAACTTTCAAGGTGTACAACGCGGCGATCACGACGAGGAAAGTCTGCGGCTCTTCGCGGAGTGCCTTGCGCAGGCTGAAAGGAAATTGAGCCGATCGCCAGCCCCTAAGCCGCGGCAAGAAGGCCGGGGTCACGCTGCACCAGTCGAGGTAGGACTGGCCGAATCGCTCTTTCAGGAAGCCCTCCTCGGCCAAAATGATCCGCTCGTAGTAGAGCGCGAACAGTGCAGTGAAAATGAACGGAAGCCACCACACGCCGAGGAAAAGGCACACGCCCAGCGATGCGAGGAAGTTGCCGAGGTAAAGAGGGTGGCGAACGATCGAGTACATGCCGGTCGTGTTCAACAGGTCGGCGCGTTGTTTCTTTCGATTGCGTCCCGAGGTCCCGCGCGGAGTCTGTCCGACCGCGATCGCTCGAATCGTCGCTCCGCACATGGAGATGCCCAGACAGGCGAAAGCCCATGCTTCGTTTCCCGCATGCGTCCCAAACGGATAGCTGTAGTGCCGCAACGCGACCGCGAACAGTACGAGGAACGAGAGCGGCAGGTAGCCTCGCCATCGAAACAGCCAACGGCCGGAGGCCTGCAGTTCCTCGGCTAGCGGCATGCCACGCTACCGCCTTGAACGGTTGGCTGAAGCGAAGTCGATCCAAACCCATCGCCAGACCGGCTCTGCATTTCTAGTTGTCGTCGCGCCACCATGGTCTGCGAGGATAGAGGATCCCGGCGCGGCTCGTGGGGGGATTCGCTCGACGTCAGCTGGGCGTCATAAGCTCCGGCTCTGTCTGCGGGCGGCCTAGCAGGCGAACATGGTTCGCGACAGCGCCGCACTGACCCGCGAAGATCGCACGTCGTTCCGGTTCAGCGCGTTTGATTGCCCTGCCGCCCCAACAGGTACGAGCCCAAGGCTGCGATTCCGCCGACCAGAATGGCTGCCTTCAATACGCGAATGAAGGAAATGATCCAAGCGATGCCGATGCCGAGGGCGGCCCACTGAACCCACCACTCGCCGGGCGAAGTCATCCAGTTGACGATGACCAGGAACAGGAGGATGAAAGGAGCAGTGACAAGGAACTTCGCGGCGCGCAGTGTTCTGGAGATGGGGGAGCGGATCATTTCGCGCGTTACGGAACTGATCTTCGAAGATTCACACTTCGCAAGGAATTTGAGTGGCCACCGGGACCCCAGGATGGGGCCTTCGCACTTGTTCGCAATGACGTGGCCGCCGCGCGGCTCTTAGAATTTTGAGCAATGACCACGCCCGATTCCCTGCGCGCCGGTGGCGCCGAACAGACGAACCTCGACGAGCTGCTTCAGGCCCTCGAAGCGCTGCGCAAGGAGCTGCTGCGCGCGGAACGCGACGGAC
>JAYUOR010000230.1:0-4465 GCA_043760765.1 Planctomycetota bacterium
ATCGGATCGCCTGGCCGCCCACGTGCCGCACGCAGGTTCACGTCGGCCTTGCCCGAGGGCTGGAACATGTCCAGCGCTTGGCCCACGCCCGGCCAAGTGCTCGCAATCACTTCGCGGTCCGACCCCCGCAACGCCATGCCGCGCACGCCGACGTCGAAGTCCATCAGCAAATCGTGCTCGTCGAGAGTCGGAGCGTTTGGCTTCAGGGCGTCGCGGGTCGCGAGAACGAACGTGGGATCCTCTTGCACGCGGCCGCGCACGCGCACGCTTTCCGCGGTCGGTGTCGTGCCCGCGACGTCGAAGCTGATTCCGAACAGCGCACGCGGATCGATCTCAAGATCGATCCTCCCCTGGCCATGGTCGAGCGCGATCGGCAAGCCCTCCCAGGTCAGTTGGAGTTCCTTGGGATAAACCTCGAAGTGTCCGGCCATGCCGCCGGTGGCTGCGTCCGACATGAGTCGACCGCTGCAGTCGGCTGTGCCCGCGGCGGGACGGAAGGCAGGCCAGATCCAAGCCGTGCCTCTCAGCCCTTCGACACCCTTGCGCATGGGTGTGCCGACGTTGAGTCCCTGGCCGCGGAAGTCGAGCACGACATCGGGAATGCTCGTTCGGTTTGGACCCGGGAGCGCGGCGGCGACGAGACCGTCGACCTGCGTCAGTGCTTTGCCGCTGCCTTCGTCGATGGGATTCCCGACAAGTTCGAGCAGGCCAATTTGGAACGCGCGCGTCTGGCTTGGATCGAAAGCCGCACAGACTCGGCCGCGCAGATTCTGGACGGGGACGGGGAAGCCTTCCCTCGATCCGCCCGCTGGGGACTCGAAGCCCACGTACGCGGCCCTGAAATCGCCGTTCAAGCGCACATCGACAGCGCCGCTCCAGTGCTGCTCGCGATCGAGCGCTGCGGCCAGCGCGAGATCCGCCTTGCCCTGCGGCGCGAGCGCGTGGAACGACTCAGAAGCGAGCGTCCACAGTCCGAGTTCCGCGAGCGCGTCGGGCGAAATTTCGCACGACTTCAAGTTGAGTTCAGCAGACAGGCTGCGCGTAAGGCCGGCGGCTTGTCCGAAGCGCGCGAACGCTTCGAGTTCAGATTCCCGCCAGCGCCCGCGGCCACCGGCCCTTGCGCTCCACGAGCGTGGATCGAACCAATCGCGATTGCCCTCGAGCTTGCAGATTGCTTCCAGGTCGATATCGAGATCGCGCAGTGCCAAGCGGGTGGCGGCACGCGTCAGCGAGCCATCGACGAGCCGCGCGCGCAACGCGAGGCTCGACGGTTCCTTCGGGTCGAGCGAGAGTTCCGCGCGAGCGTCGAGCGAAAGCGTCCCGGTCGGGTTCAGATCGCGCAGGCCCTCGACATCGGTGCCCGGCGGAAGAGCGGCCGTCGAAAGCGGAAAGCCCGCGGTGGAGAGGTGCACGGAGAGAACTCCCGCTCGCTCCACACGCCCCTGGATGTAGATCGCGGCTTCGCGATTGGCGGAGTCCGCCAGGCTTGGCGCGAGCACACCGCGCAGTTCGGCTCGGCCATCGCCGTCGTGGATGAACGCGGCGTTGACCGAACCCAGCGGGACGTCTCCAAAGCGCGGATGAGTGACGTCGAATTGCAGGCCGTTGATTTCGATCGGCGGAAACGCCGCGAGGTTGGCGAGGATTTGCGGCGACGTGGCCTGCGGCGCGGTGTCGGTGCCGTGGCCGAGCGAGGCGAGTGTGTCGAACAATTCCGTCGAAAGTCGCACGCGACCGCCGTCGATGCGCACGTGCTTTACTCGCCGCGCCGGCGGCGCGAAGGGCGAGAGGATCAGTGTCGCGCGGTTGATACGCGCCAGCCGGCCGTCCACCCCGAGCGTCAGTCCATGCAGTGTCAGTGCCGGAGAGAACCAGTCGAGTTCGATGTCCTCGATGTCGAATTCCGTGCCGCTTTGCGCCAACTCGCCGCGCACCTTGCCGCGCAGCATGTCGGCGAGCCAGCCGCTCTTTTCGAGCGTGTAGAGCACGGCGCCACAGAAGGCCAGCGTGCAGGCCAGCGCGAAGAACGCGAACAGGAACACGCGTCCGGAAATCTTGATCAACCGCTTCATTCAGGTGAACTTGGCGAGCATGCCTCGAGCGCGCCGCGTTCGAGGCGTCAAGCGCGTGCGAGGTTTTGCGGCGTGTGGACGTGCAGGGATGCCGGCTGTTCGATCGCAGGGCGCGCTTTGGGCGTCAGCACGTCGGCTCCGCCACGGAAGATGCGTTCCACGCGCCGGCCCACCGAGCAGGTGATCTCGTAGGGAATCGTGCCGGCTTGTTTCGCGACCTCCTCGAGCGTGATCTGCGCGTCGCCGTCGCGGCCGAAAAACGTCACGCGATCGCCGACGCTGACGCCGGGAATGTGTCCGACGTCGACGGTCGTGTAGTCCATCGAGACACGGCCGACGATGCGCGCGCGTTCGCCGCGCACGAGCACCGAACCGTTGTTGCCAAGCCGCCAGGGAACGCCATCGTTGTAGCCGATCGGCAGCGTCGCGATGCGCGTGGGCCCCGTCGCTTTCCATGTGCCGCTGTAGCCGACGGGCGAGCCGTCTACCAGGTCCTTCAAGAACACGACCTGGCTGCGCAGACTCATCACCGGTTCGAGCTCATCGGCACCGGGCAGGCCGTCGGGCAAGACACCATAGGCGCTGATGCCGGGCCGCACCGCGTCGAACAGCGGATCGAGCCCGGTGAAAATACAGGCGGAATTCGCCGCGTGGATCCAGCCCGAGAGCAGGTTGCGCCGGCGAGCTTCGTCGATGACCTCGCGAAAGCGGGCCAGCTGCCTGGTCGTGACCTCGTCGTCCGCGCCCAGCGTCGAACTCATGTGCGTCATCACGCCACATAGGCGCATGTGGCGCGAAGCGCGGATCTGTTCGAGCAACGGAAGCGCGCGCTCGGGCAGCACTCCCAGGCGTCCCATGCCCGTGTCGATCTTGAGATGCACACGCGCGATGAGGCCCAGGCGCGCGGCCAGGTCCTCGAGCATCTGGCAGCGGTCGGACGAGTGCAGCGCGACTTGGATCTCATGTACCAGGCATGCGTTGGCCTCGTCGTCGACGATCGTGCCCAGCACCAGGATCGGCGCGCGAATTCCGCTGCGCCGCAGCTCCAGGGCTTCCGCGGAAGTGCCGACACCCAGCGCGCTCGCGCCGTGCCGCAGTGCGCAGTGACTGATCGCGACGGCGCCGTGGCCGTAGGCATCCGCCTTGACCACGAGCATGACCGCGATGTTCGGGCCGACGCGCGCGCGAATCTGCCCCATGTTCGATGCAAACGCATCGAGGTCGATATCGGCCCACACACGATATGAGTCCACGCGCCGAGACTAGCAAGCGCGCCGAGCGGATCAACACGCAGGCTTCGACGCTGATGGCGCGAGTGTCAGTTCGGAGGCGAACCGAACGCGCGCAAGTACAGGGGTTCGAGTTGTGTTGCGGAGTGCGAACCCTCGCGCGCATGCCGCAGCATTCCAAGTTCCAGGAGCGCCGCAGCCGAGGGGAGTGTGCCCTGGGTGATCCGCGCCCGAACGTCGGGTCCTAGAGTTGCTGTGAGATCGAGCGCGGGGTCGGCGAAGACCCGCAGCTTCAGGCCAACGAGCGAGGCCAGTTCCGTGGGCCGAATCAGGCAGGGCGCCGTCAGGACTTCGATGCTCGACTCGAGCCTGCGGTAGCGGGCGAAGTAGTACGCGGATTGCCTCGCGTCTTGCACGAGCGCCGCCTCCTCGCCGACGGCAAGCTCGCGCCAGCAGTGGGCTTCGCCCGAAGGCACGCCGAATAGCGCGGTGTTGCACCCGCGTGCAATTCCTAGCGCAGTGGCCGTAGCGACGCGCAGGCCGGTGAAGCTGCCGGGGCCGGTACCGACGACCAAGAGCTGCAGGTCGGCGACCCCAAGACCGGCCTTTGAGAGCAGGCGGTCGAGTGCCGGCAGCAGATCACTGGCGTGGGGCCGGGCACCGGAGAGCCGCTCCTCGAGCATCACGCCGCCCGATTGCAGCGCCACCGACGGGGAGCGTGTCGAGGTTTCGAAAGCAGCCGTTGCCATGGGATGCGCGCGGGCCGAATCAGTCCGAAAGTTCGCGCCCTAGCAGTTCCGCCAGCTGTTTGGCCCGGCGCAGGATCCAATCGTGGTCGGGCCCTTCGACCATGACCCGGACCAGGGGTTCCGTGCCCGAGTAGCGCAAGAGCACGCGGCCGTCCTCACCCAGTTCCGCTTCCACGGCCTGCACGGCTTCGCTGACGCTTTGGAGACCGCTCAAGGCAGGCTTCCTCACGACCGGAACGTTGATCAGAACCTGCGGGAAGGCGCGGAAGTGGCCGGCCAAGGCAGAAAGTGGCTCGCCGGTCTCCCTCATGACCCGCAACACGCGCAGCGCGCTGTAGAGCCCGTCGCCAATGAAAAAATTCTCCGGGCCGAACACGATGTGACCCGATTGCTCGCCGCCCAGGCGCAGATCCTC
>JAYUOR010000231.1:0-1793 GCA_043760765.1 Planctomycetota bacterium
CTGCGCAAGGCGTTGGACAAGTTCTACGACGACGGCGGCGGGCTCGTGCTCGTGCACCCGGCGACCTGGTTTAACTGGAACGATTGGCCCGAGTACAACGCGCGCTGGGTCGGCGGCGGAGCGCACAGCCACGAAAGCTACGCCGAATTCGAAGTGCGCGTCGTCGATGCGGCCCACGCGCTCGCCAAGGGCGTGCCGGCAACCTTCAAAGTGAAGGACGAGCTGTATGAGACGACGCTCGATCCGGGCGCGAAGACGCACGTGATCGCTGTCGGCAAATCGTTGTCGAGCGGCAAGGAGTACCCCGTGCTCTGGACGGTCGAACGCGCGCGCGGCCGGACCGCGTGCATCACGCTCGGCCACGACGCCGCGGCGCACGACGGCGAGCCCTACAAGTCGATGTACACGAACGCGCTGCGCTGGGCGCTCGGCAATTAGCATGTGCACCGAACGCTGCCTTCGTTTCATTTCGGGTGCGGAAGTCGTGCGCGAGGAAGCACCGTGGGGACCGCACGAATGGTTTTCGCGGCCGGGCCTGACAGCGGCGACGAATTTGCAACTCGTGCGCGTGACCATGCCGCCCGGCAAGGCCCATGAATTCCATCGCCATCCCTGCTTCGAGGAGTTGCTCTATTACCTCGAGGGCGAAGCCGAGCAGTGGGTCGGTCAGGAGAAACGCATCATGCGGCCCGGCGAAGTCGTGCACGTTCCGCGCAACGAAGTGCACGGCACGTACAACTCCTCGAACAAGCCGATCAAGTTCTTGGCAGTGCTTTCCGAAGCGCGTTTCGACGGTCCGGCGGTGATCGACATGAGCACCGAAGAGCCGTGGAAGTCGCTGCGATCGCGCACGCGTTGAGCGTCACCCGTGCACAAGCGCTTTCGATTCTTCGAGCAACCCGAGCGTATCGACGGCCGCGGCGCACGCGTCTACTTGCGACTGCCCAGGCCCGAAGACCGGCGTGAGTTCATCGCGCTGCGCAAAGCGAGCCGCAAGTTCCACGCGCCCTTCGAACTGCGCACCAGCGACGGCAAGCCGATGACTCTTGCGCATCTCTTCCGCATGTTCCTGGATCAAGGCCCGGGAACTTCGCGTGAACGCTGGCTGATCTGCTCGAAGACCGATGACGCGATCCTCGGCGGGATCACGATCGGCGCGATCCGCGGCGAACCGTTCCAGGGCGCCGTGCTCGGCTACTGGATCGGCGCGTCCCATGCGCGAAAGGGGTACATGGGTGAGGCGCTCGAGCTTGCGATCCGGCGCGCGTTCGGCGGACTCAAATTGCGCCGGCTCGAGGCCGATGTGTTGCCCGAGAACTTGGCGTCGAAGCGACTTCTGCGCCGCTCTGGATTCACGAAGGAAGGTCTGGCCCGCGAATTCGCGCACGTCGGCGGAGCTTGGCGCGATCACGAGCGCTGGGCCTTGCTCGCGCGCGACCTGCGCAAATCTCAGCGGCCCCAGTCGCGCAGGTAGCGAAAATCCTGGTTGACCGTGCGGTGCGAGAGTTTCGCGATGATCGGCGGCACGCGCTTGAACTGCGTGCCCGAGATGCGCGCGACGATCTTGCGCACGAAATCGCGCTCGAAACCGTGCTGCACGAGGTCTTCTTCGCTGTAGCGCTCGTCGACCATCAGATAGAGCAGGCGATCGACGGCTTCGTAGGTGAAACCGAGTTCGGCTTCGTCGGTCTGGCCGGCGAAAAGATCCGCCGAGGGCGGTTTGGTCAGAAGAACTTCCGGCAGCGCGAGATGGCGCGCCAGTTGATAGATCTGATTCTTGTACAGATCGCCGA
>JAYUOR010000232.1:0-4444 GCA_043760765.1 Planctomycetota bacterium
AGCTCCAAAAGCCGGTCCAGGGCCGCGCGTTCGCCGCGCGCCGCTCGCTTCGTCAGTTGGGGGATATCGGGCTCGCTCGGCTGCACCATGGGAGGCTCAGCTCCGCTTGGATCCTATCACCGGCGGGGGGGCGGGGTCGGGCGGCGCGAATTCTCTGGTAACGCCCTGCCCCGCGCCTGGATATGGGTAGGTATGCCGGCCGTATGCCGGTCTCCAAATCCCAGCTAGACAAGGCATCCGATCATGTCCCCCCTGCCCTCCAGAATACTCTCCCTGCGCCCGTGCGCCGCGGTGTTGGCCCTGGCCGTCTTCAGCTTCGCCCAGACGCCGACCGCCGTGATTCCCGCTACCCAGGCTGAGAAGACGCCCGCCCCGCGAGAGGCGATCTTGGGGCAGGCGAGCCTCGCCCCGCTCAGTTCGACCGAGCTGGCCGACGACTCGGTGCCGCTGCCGCGCGCCGCAGTCATCGAGTGTGGAACCGGCGGTGACCGTATGGTCGAGCCGGCTTCCGGGGACCCCTTCTTCCTGGGCTTCGCCGCCGGCCGGTACTTTCCGCCCCTGGCTGAGCGGATCGACCCCGCGCTTTCGGCCGCGGCAGCGCAGTTGGGCAACGACGGACGTCCGAGCGCGGAGACCTACGCGTTCGTGATGTTCTCCAAGAAGATGACCGACGCGCGCGTTGGTCAGCTCGAATCCATGGGCGTGCGCGTGCTCTCGTTCCACCCGCACTACACCCTGAAGGTCGCCGTGCGCGCCGACGCGATCCAGAGCGTAGCCGGCCAGGATTTCGTCCGCTGGATCGGTACGCCGCGCAGTTGGCAGAAGGTCCACCCGAAGTTGACGCAGGCCATCGCGGGCACGCCCGCGGGTCGCCGCGTCGACGTGTGGGTCAACGTGTTCGACAGCGACGTGAACGCGGACTCGGCCGCCGTCGCCGGCCCGCGCGCCATGGAAGGTGCCATCGACACGATCACCGGCGAAGGTCCGATCGATACGGCCGATACCGGTGTGTGGATCACCAACGGCTGGCAGCAGCGCGCGCTCGAAGCCGCCGGCCTTGAGGTCGTCGACTTCGCCTCGAGTATTAACGCCTTCCGCGCTCGCCTCGATCCCGCTCGCCTCGAGGAACTCGTCGGACTCGACTTCGTGCAATTCGTCGAGGCCAATCTGCCGACGAGCCTCGCGCACGACGAGTCGATTCCGATGATCATGGGCGACAAGACGCGCGTCGCCTACAACGGTGCAACCAGCGCAACTGTGATTGGCGGCCTGATTGACTCCGGTCTCGACATCGCGCACGCGGCGATTGACCCCAACGTTGCCGGGTGGGACTTCACGCCCGAAAACCTCGGGCCGTACAGCGACCTTCACACGCACGGCACGCACGTCGGCGGCACGATCCTTGGAAATGCGGACATCGATCCGAGTCACGCCGGCATGGCACCCGGCACAGGCTTCGACTCGTATCACCGCTTCTTCGTCTCGAAGATATTCAACAGCATCGGCAGCGCGAGTGGCATCAACTACGCGAGTGTGCTCGCGAGGATGCACACGCCGTACACGGACCTGACGCTGCACACGACCCAGCGGCCGATGGCGATCAACAACTCCTACGGAACCGGGGGCGGCAACTACATCGGCACGGAATCCGTGCCGCGCATGCTCGACAGTGAGGTCTACTCCTACGACCAGCTCTACGTGTTTGCCGCGGGCAATGCGGGCTCGGCCGGGCACAACATCCTCATGGAGTCGACTGCGAAGAACGTCCTGACCGTCGGCAGTGTGGACGATTTCGTGGGAACGCCAGGTCTGGCCCCAGGCACCGTCAGCGGATTCTCGAGCCGCGGTCCGACCGGGGACGATCGCTGGAAACCGAACCTGTGCGCGCCTGGAGAGACTATCGTCTCGACAGCGGCCGGCACCGGGACCGGTTACAGCAAAAAGTCAGGCACCAGCATGGCTACACCGCACGTCACGGGCCTCGCGCTTCAACTGTGCGATCACTACTCGTTCCTGCGCTACAACCCGGCGACGCTCTCGGCGGTGTTGATGGCCGGCGCGACGACCAAGAACAACGTGACGCTCGCATCGCCCAGCAATGTGACCACGAACCACTTGAACGAATACGGCACGGGCCGCGTCGAATCGTACAAGAGCCACTACGGCGGTCCCGGTTCGGGACTGTATTTCTGGGGCTACACGCAAGGTTCGACTTCGACCGGGATCGTCGACTTCGACGTACTTGCCGGCGCCACACGCGTCGTGGTCGTCGTGACGTACAACGAAACGGCAGCCTCGGCCGGCGCAGCGAGCGCGTTGGTCAACAACTTCAACACGTACATTGATGTCGCTCCGTTCGACCCTGCGAACAACGTCGGCGACTACACCGCGCAGCAGTCGTCGCGTGACAACACGGAGATTCGGATCATCAACAACCCGACCGTGGCGCAGTACCGGATCAAGACCTATCCGCAATCCGTGGTTCCGGGCTCGTCCTCCAACATCGGCATCTGCGTGATCGTGCACTACCAGGACATCACGCCGACTCCGACCCTCACGACGACGGCAACGAACAACTACGTGCAACCTGGAGACGACGTCACGATTACGGCGTCGTACGCGTCGCCGAGTTGGATCGCCAACGGCGCGTTCCTGGAGACGACCTCGACCGGCGATCTTTTGACCGGCTCGTCGACGACTTTGAAGGACGGCGCTGTGACCAATTTGATGACCAACGAAAGTCTCGGCCGCAGTGTGATGCTCGGGGACGTGCTCGTCGGCAGTAGCCGCTCGGCACGCTGGACCACGCACTGGAATACCGAAGGTTCGAACATCTTCTACATCGCCGCGCGCTCCGACAACTCGACCAGCGTCGCAAGCAGTCAGATCATCAACGTCGACGGTACGCCGCCGGCTGTGGTCACGAATCTGCACTCGACGAATCGCACGCCTGGCGTGTGGTTCAGGGACCCGAACGTGGATTTCGCCTGGACGAACGGCGCCGACAACATCTCGGGCCTCGACGGACATGCGACCCTCGTCTCGAGCCCTGCTGCGGGTGCTCCCCCCACGGTCAAGGACCTCGGCGTGGTGTCGAGCACGTCGGTCGTCCTGCCCGGCACTGACGGCACGTTCTACTTCAACATCAGAAGCGTCGACAGGAGCGGTAACTGGACGCCGACGACGGTCAGCGACGGCCCGTACCTGCTCGACATGATCCAGCCCGACTACGTCACGGGTTTGGGCTCGACGAGCCACACGGTCGGAGTCGCGTCGTGCAATGACATGGTCACGATGACCTGGAATCCGACGTTCGACGGCGGAGGCTCGGGGCTGGCGGGCTACTTCTACGCTTGGGACCACACCCCGAGCGGTCCGCCGTTGCCGGCGACGCCGCTTGGACCGGTGACGAGTGTGGTCACGCAACTCGCGTCGTCCCCGCTGCCGTGGTACTTCCATATCACGCCGATCGACAACGCCGGCAACAGCCAGAACTTCTTCGACGCGGGTCCTTACTACGTTCAGCCGAATCCTGGCACGACGTACTGCGTGGCAAAGGTCAACTCGCTGGGCTGCACGCCGACGATCAGCTTCTCGGGCACGCCGAAAGCGGGTCAGCCCTCGGGCTACGTGATCAGCGGTTCGAACGTGCGCAACGGCAAGCCGGGTTTGATGCTCTACAGCGTGAACGGCCAGAACAGCGCGCCGTTCTCCGGTGGAACCCTGTGCGTGGGCACGCCGCTCAAGCGCACCACGCCTTTGAACTCCGGCGGCAATTCCGCGCCGGCGAACGACTGCAGCGGTGTTTACCAGATCGACTTCAGCAGCTTCGCGGCCGGTCTGCTCGGGGGTACGCCGCTCGCGGCGCTCTCGAATCCCGGCCAGGTCGTGAACACGCAGTTCTGGGGCCGCGACCAGGGCTTCCCGGCGCCCAACAACGTGACGCTGACCAACGGTCTGCAATTCACGATCTGTCAGTAAGGGTCGTACGAGGCGCGAGCCTCGATTGAAGCGGGGCGGATCTCGACAGAGAGATTCGCCCCGCTGTGTTTCGCGCGAGCCATGCGTAGACTTCGCCGATGAGTTCGCAAGACTACGTCCTCGGCACGCAGGCCGACGAGTTCGCGCGGTTGGAGTTTCAGCACAAGGTCTGGACCGCGCAAGCCTTTGCCCTGTGGCAGCGCGCCGGATTGCGCATGGGGCACGTCGTGCTCGACCTCGGTTGCGGGCCGGGCTTCACTTCGCTCGATCTCGCGCACGTCGTCGGGTGCAAGGGCAAGGTGATCGCGCGCGATCAGAGCGCTTCGTTCCTGCAGTTCCTTGCCGCTGAACGCACGCGCCGCGGTCTGTCGCAGATCGAGCCGAGCGAAGGGACTGCGGAAACGCTGTTGCTGGCGAAGCAGAGCCTCGATGCCGTGTACTCGCGCTGGCTGTTCTGCTGGCT
>JAYUOR010000233.1:0-1789 GCA_043760765.1 Planctomycetota bacterium
ATTGATCTACGCGGGGACATTGGCGGCGATGGCCGTGATCTTCTGGCTCTTCACCCATCCCAAGACCACGGCGCATGGCGCGGACAAGACGCTGATGCAGCGCCTGGCTCCGCTCGGCAACGTGCGTGTCTGGCGTTTCGGTCTGTACTACTTCCTGGTCTTCGGAGCGTTCGTCGCGTTGTCCCAGTGGCTCGTGCCCTACTACGTGCGCTTCTACGAGTTCCCGCTGGCAACCGCCGGTCTGCTGGTTTCCATCTTTGCGCTACCCTCGGGCCTGATCCGCGCCCTGGGCGGCTGGATGTCCGACCACTTCGGCGCGCGGCGGGTCATGTACTGGGTACTGGGCACCTGCGTCGTGGGCTTCTTCCTGTTGATCTTCCCGCGCATGGACGTGCTTTCGCCTGGTGACGGCATCAGCGCCTCGGCCGACGGCGTGATCGAGTCGATCGACGGAACGACGATGGTCGTGCGCTCACCGCGCACAGGCAAGTCGGTCAGCTACGACATCGGCCGGGCGCCTGAGCGCCAGTCGAGCGCGCTCTCGAGTGAGGCCAGCGACCTGCGCAGTCTGCGCGTCCTGCCGCAGCGCGTTTCGTGGAAGGAGTGGGGCCAGAAGATCGAACCCGGCAGCGAGGGCCGCATCATGCGCCGGCCGTATAAGGTCGGCGACACGGTCAAGAAGAAGGAACTGCTGGCCGTCGGCCGCACGCAGATCTCCTTCCAGGCCAACGTCTACATTTTCACGCTGATCGTGTTCATCGTCGGCATCGCGATGGGTATCGGCAAGGCCGCCGTCTACAAACACATCCCCGACTACTTTCCCGAGGAAGTCGGCGTCGTCGGCGGACTCGTCGGTGTGATCGGTGGCCTGGGCGGATTCGTCTGCCCGATCCTGTTCGGACAATTGCTCGACATGACGGGGCTGTGGACGACCTGCTGGATTTTCCTCTTCGCGCTCTCACTCATTTGCATCTGGTGGATGCACCGTGTCGTCGAGCGCATCCTGCGCGAGGCAAATCCCGAGGCATCGCTGCGCATGGAACACCTGGCTCCGCTGGGTTCGCCGCCCTTGGCGGAAGACGAGTACGTCTCGGTGCCGGCCGGTTCGCGCTTGACCACACCGAGCGAGAGGAGCTTGCCACGGCTGGGCGGCTGAGCTTGCCGCAGAGGCAGCAGACCTCCCACTCACGCGTGAAAACGATCGATCTCACGAATACGGGGGCCTCCCTGGCGCGCTCAGCCTTGGAGTTGCGCGCATGAGCACAGGACAATCCGACGATCTAGCGAGGGAGCTGGCGCGTCTGCCGCACTTCTCGAGCCTCGCTCCTGATCTGCTCGCGAGCGTGACGAGCACTGTACGCATCGCAAAATTCGACGTCGGCGGCGTGGTTTTTTCCCAGGGCGAAACAGCGCGCGCGTTCTTCGCGATCCGCCGCGGAGCGGTCAAGGTCTACCGCATGTCGGCGGCCGGCCGCGAGCAGGTGCTGCATACGCTGCGCGAAGGCCGCACGTTCGCCGAGGCGGCGGTGCTTTCGTTCGGAACGTATCCGGCGCACTGCGTGGCACTCGCGGATGGCACGGAGTTGCTGGAGATCGAGGGCAAGACGCTTCTACGGCTCTTCAAGGAAGATCCCAGGCTGGCGGCTTCGATGGTCAGCTCGCTCGCGATCTGGTTGCACGGCATGGTCGAGCGCGTCGAGGAACTTCAGGTCGCCAGCGCGGGAGCGAGATTGGCGCGCTACCTGCTGAAGCTCCCGGCCAAGGGCGTGAAAGATCCGCTCGAAGTCGA
>JAYUOR010000234.1:0-4436 GCA_043760765.1 Planctomycetota bacterium
GCGACCGAAGCGCGTTTTTCGCCGAGGTAGTCGAGCATCATCGAGATCGCCATGATCGCCGCGACCGGCGAGCACTTGTCCTGGCCGGCGTACTTCGGCGCGGAACCGTGAATCGGCTCGAACAGGCTGACTTTGCCCGGATGCAGATTGCCCGAGGCCGCGATGCCCATGCCGCCCTGCACCATCGCGCCAAGGTCGGTGATGATGTCGCCGAACAGATTCGTCGTCACGGCGACGTCGAACCACTCGGGGTTCTTGACCATCCACATGCAGGCCGCGTCGATGTAGGCGTGGTCGGTCTTGACGTCAGGGTATTCCTTGGCGACTTCGGCAAAGACGCGCGTCCAGATGTCCTGGGCGCGAACGGCGTTGGCTTTGTCGATCAGCGTGACTTGCTTGCGCTTGTTGCGTTCGCGAGCGAGTTCGAAGGCGTAGCGAATCGCGCGCTCGACACCCAGGCGCGTGTAGACCATGGTCTGTGTCGCGACTTCGTGGTGCTGGCCCTTGTGCGTGAATCCGTGCGAACCCGAGTAGGCGTCCTCGGTGTTCTCGCGGATGATCACCATGTCGACGTCCTCGGGCTTCTTGTCCTTCAGCGGACACAGCGATTCGTCGTAGAGCTTGACCGGCCGCAAATTGATGTACAGGTCGAGTTCGAATCGGCACTTGGCGATGATGCCATATTCGATCAGGCCCACCGGCACGCGCGGGTCGCCGATCGCGCCGAGGAAAATGGCGCGCTTCTGGCGCACTTCGCTGAAGGCGGACTCAGGGAAAATCTCCTGCGTCTTCAGGTAGTGCTCGGTGCCGAACGGATACTCGCTGCGTTTGATCTTGAAGCCGAACACACTCGACGCGGCGTCGAGCACGCGCAGCGCTTCGCGCGTCACTTCCGGACCGATGCCGTCGCCGGCAATCACTGCAATGTCGTACTCGGCCATGGTGACCCTCTAGTGTGTGCTCGAAGTTTGCGTGCGCGACTGCTTGAACATTCCCGGAACGTAGCTAGTGATGCGGCCTTCGACCGCGCTGGCGGCAACCGTCAGCGGCGACGCCAGGTACAACTGGCCGGGACCGCTGCGGCCGCTAAAATTGCGGTTGATCGCGCTGACGGTGACTTCGGTCGGTGACGCGGAAACGCCCGGGCCGCAGCCGATGCACGCGCCGCAGCCGGGGTTAATGATCTCGACACCGGCGCGTGTGAACACGTCGATGTAGCCGCGCTTCTTGGCGTAGTCGCGCACGTCTTCACTGCCGTATTGAAGCACCATGCGCACGCCGGGCGCCACGCGACGGCCGCACGCAAGCGCGTCCGCCAGCACGGTCGCGTAGAAATCGAGGTCGTGCTCCTTGCCCGCGGTGCACGAGCCGGCGTAAGCGATGTCGATCTTCACCGCGGCGAGATCCTTGATGCGCGCGCCGTAAGTCGGATCGCCGGGCTTGGCGACCATGGGCTGGATGCTCGACAGGTCGATCGAGTGCACGCCGCCGTCGTAGTGCGCGTCGGGATCGGGAGCCACGAAGGTCTTGGAGATTTCAGCAGCCGTGCGGCCCGGGCGGCGGGCAGCGAGCCACTCGGCCGCGACCGAATCGCCTTCGCAAATTCCGCTGCGCGCCGTGCACTCGGTCGCCATGTTGCACAGGGTCGCGCGCTCGTCCATCGACAGACCGGCAAGGCCGGGACCACCGAATTCCATGACACGGTCGAGCGTGTCCTCGCGCACCGCGAAGGTCGCAAGGATATGCAGAATCACGTCCTTGGCCGTCGTGCCGGGCGGAAGCGTGCCGATGAGTTCGAATCGGATCGACTCGGGCACCTTGACGAAGGTGAAGCCTGAGTAGATCAGGCCGGCGTACTCGGTCGCGCCCACGCCCCAGGTCAGCGCGTTGTTGCCGCCGCCCATGCAGGTGTGACTGTCGGTGGCCTGGATGAAATCGCCGGGGTCGACGAAGTGTTCGCGCGCAACCTGATGGCAAATGCCCGGCGAAATTCCGTCTTTGGCCGAGTAGTCGCGCACGCCGGTGTGGCGTTGGAATTCGCGCTGCAGGCGACGCAACGTTTCGATCTGCGGCTTGAACGGCGCCATGCGCGCCACGCCGTCGGCGTAGAGCAGGTGATCCTCGAACACGGCCAGCTTCGACGCGTTCTGGACCTTGTAGCCTGGGCCGTATTCCTGGGCCAGGAAGTGGTGCACCTGCGCGGTCGTGAATTCGTGGCTGTAGCCGCCGTCGACGCGCACCAGGCAGGCGTCGTTGGGCTGCAGCGCGATGAATTTCGCATCGGCGCCGACGATGTGCGACGAGAGGATCTTTTCCGCCATCGTCATCGCGCGCTTCTTCGCCTTGGGTACAGCGACCTTCAGCGCGCCGCTCTGGTACTTGGCGATGAACGGAAAAAGTCCACCGTTCTCGAGCGTAGCGCGCGTCACCGGATCGAAGCGCGCGGTGAATTCCTCGAGCGCGATCTCTTCGCCAAGTTGCAGGCGAGCGAGCAGCGAATAGTCCCCCATCAACTGCCCGAGATTGATGTTGTTGCGCAGGTGGATCGGCGCGAACGAAGAGGCGATCACCAGGCTGATGCCCGACCATTTCTCGCACTGCGGCGCGGTTTCGCGCGAAGATCCCGTGCCCTTGCGCGCGCCAGAGACGATCACTTCGAAGCCGCCGTCCATCAAGGCGCGCGTCTCGAACACGCGCTTCTGCGCCTTGTCGATCAGCCCGGCGTAGGCGTCGAGCGCGATGTCCTCGGGCTTGTGCCGGAAGCAGACCCAGGCCGGCGTCATCACGTCGGTGTTGATGTCGTCGAGCAGATCCGCCGGATCGACATCGGCCATCATGAAATTGGCTTCACCGCGCAACTGACGACGGATCAGCTCCAGATCCTTGAACAGGAAAAGGACGCGTTTGTCCGGCGAGAGCGCGACGGTTCGGCGCCCATCGGCGTGGGTCTTGATCAACTGGTTCACGGCGGTCTTTCTAGCGCTGCGTATTCTCGATCAGGATCGCGATGCCTTGTCCGCCGCCGATGCAGGCGGAGGCGATCCCGTAGCGCTTCTTCGAACGGCGCAGTTGATACATCAGGGTCAGCACCAGCCGCGTGCCGGTCGCGCCGAGCGGGTGGCCCAAGGAAATCGCGCCACCGTTGACGTTGCAGCGATCGCGGTCGAGACCGAGTTCCTTCTCGCAAGCCAGGTACTGCGCCGAGAACGCTTCGTTGATCTCCACAATGTCGACTTGGTCGAGCTTGATCCCCGCGCGAGCGATGCAGTTCTTGATCGCCGGCACCGGGCCGATGCCCATCTCCTTGGGATCGACGCCGGCCATGCCCCAGGCGCGGATCACGGCGTAGACATCGAGCTTTTCGGCCTTGGCGCGCTCGGCTGTGGTCAGCACGACCGCGGCTGCTCCGTCGACGATGCCCGAGGCGTTGCCCGCGGTCACGGTGCCTTCCTTGCCGAACGCGGCGCGCAACTTCGACAGCGCTTCGAGCGACGTGTCGGGCTTGATGTGGTCGTCGGTCGCGATGGTTTCATCGCCCTTCTTCGTCTTCACGATCACGGGCGCGATTTCCTCCGCGAAACGGCCTTCCTTGACGGCCGCGGCTCCGAGCTGGTGCGAGCGCAGCGCATAAGCGTCCTGCTGCTCGCGCGAAATGGACAGGCGCCGCGCGAGATTCTCGGCGGTCTGCGCCATGTACAGACCCGCGACCGGATCCATCAGGCTTGCGAACAGCGAATCCTGCATCTGCGGCGCCGTGCCGAAGGGGAAACCGTTGCGCGCGCCGTACAGCACGTAGGGCGCCTGGCTCATGTTCTCCATGCCGCCGGCGAGCACGGTCTTCGCCTCGTCGAGCAGGATCATCTGCGCGCCGCTGACGATCGACTGGATGCCCGAGCCGCACAGGCGATTGACGGTCAAAGCCGCCGCCGACTGGCCGACACCCGCCTTGAGACCGACGTGACGCGCGCCGTAGATCGCGTCGAGCGAAGTCTGCAGAGCGTTGCCCATCACGACGTGGTCGACGGAATCCGCCGACACGCGCGCGCGCTCGAGCGCCGCCTTCGAGGCGTGCGCGGCGAGGTCGATGCCGCTGATATCCTTGAACTTGCCGTAGCCGGGAGTGCCGACGTACTCGCACATGGGAGTGCGCGCGCCGCCGACGAGAACCACTTCGATAGCCATGAATCGTCCTTACTGGTGCAGAGTCTTGCGAGCTTACTTGCCGGGGAAAACGGGCTTGCGCTTCTCGAGGAACGCGCTCATGCCTTCGCGCATGTCGGCGGTGGTCGAAGCCAGACCGAACATGTCGCTCTCGATGACTTCACCTTCCTGCTGACTCATGTTGAGCCCGCGCGCGATGGTCTCGAGCGCGAGTCCGATCGCGAGCGGTGAACGCGAGAGCAACTTGGCGACAAGTTCCGCGGTTCCGGCCTGCA
>JAYUOR010000235.1:0-4426 GCA_043760765.1 Planctomycetota bacterium
TCTCGAGGGCGCCTTGAAGGCCTATGAGGCGGTGATCGCTCGCGATGAAACGGGCATGTTGACCAAGGCCCTGCTCCCGGAGATGCGCCTGGATGAGGGGCACCGTTCTGCGGTCGCACGCGCGCGCGAACTCGCACTGGCGGGTCGACACGCGGAGGCCATCGCCGAACTCCAGAAAGAGAACGCCTGTCCGTCGCCTTCGGAGCACCTGTTGCCCTGGCGCGTGATTTCGACGCCGGCAGGCGCGCGCGCGCGCTTTGGCGACGGCACGCTGCAGGTCACGCCTTGCACTGTCGAGTCGGCCCCCGGAAAACAAATGGACTTCATGCTGGAGCTCAAGGACTTCGAACCGCTCGCGGTTCATTCCGATGGCCCGGCGAACGTCGCGGTCTTGCTCTCGCGCCTCCCGCAACGCTGGTGGCGAGCGGAAGGCCGAGTCGAAGCACCGCCGGTCGCCGTCCAGGACGATCACTTGCTCGTCGATCGCCAGGGCGGCATCGTTCGCATGGGCGCGAACTCGTCGCTGCGCTGGCAACACCAGTTCGATTCGCTCAGCGGCATCGCGCGCGCGCCCGTGATCCTGCCGGGACGTCCGGACGCACTCCTGTGCCTGACCGAAGACGGCAACGCCTGGGTCGTGGGCGCAGCCGACGGCCACCTCGAGGGCCCCTGGGACGTCGGCTCACCGCCGGTGGCAGGTCCCTATGTTTTGGACGGCAGCGTGCGCGCGCGTTTCAGCACGGGCCAGGAGTGCCGCTGGGAATCGCGGCTGAAGCCTGAACTCATCGAGCATGCCGCCGATGAATCGCAACTCTCGCCGGCGGAATCGGAAGCGATGCGCGGCTCCGATGCTGGTCTCGCCATTCTGCGCCGGCGTGACGCGGGCCTCGGAGCCAAATTCGATTCGCCCTACGCGAACGAGTGGACCGTAGAAGTGCGCGATACAGCCTTCCTCGTGCGCGAGCGCGCTGAGATGGGCCGTTCGTTCTTCGTGCGCCGTCAGGGCGATTGGTCCTACCTCGCCTGGGAAGCTCCGAACGCGGGCGCAGCGCAAGGACGCTTGTGGATCTCCGACGGCGCGGGCCTGCGCGGATTCGAGCCCTGATCGGCGCGCTGACTGCCGAGACGGCGCCGCGTTTCGCTCAGGCGCGGTCGCGCGCCGCCAGCCTGCTGTGCCGGATGCTGTACGCGAAGTAGATCACCAGCCCGAGCGCAAGCCAGATCAGAAGTCGCAGCCAGTTCGAGCGTTCGAGACCCAGGATCAATCCGAAACAGGCCAGCGCCGAGAGAATCGGCGTCAGCGGATAGCCCGGCACGCGGAAGGGACGATGGCGCTCGGGCTCGCGCACACGCAGCACGATCACGCCGATCGAGACCAGTATGAACGCGAACAGTGTCCCGATGTTGCACAGGCCGATGGCCTGGCCGGGCGTCATCACGTTGCACGAGAACGCCACCAAGAGGCCGGTGATCCAGGTATTGATGTGCGGCGTGCGAAAACGCGGGTGCACCTTGGCGAACATCCTGGGCAGCAGGCCGTCGCGTGCCATCACCATGAAGATGCGAGTCTGACCGAGCTGAAACACCAGTAGCACCGCAGTCATCGCGACCACGGCTCCGAGCGCGAAGGCGGTCGCGCCGCCCTCCAGGCCCATCACGCGAAACGCCTCGGCCAGCGGATCCTGGGAGACCATCTTCGAGACTGGCACGACGCCCGTGAGCACTGCCGCCGTCGCGATGTAAAGCACGGTGCAGATGATCAGCGACCAGATCAGTCCGCGCGGCACGTCCTTCTGCGGATTGATCGTCTCCTCCGATGCGGTCGAGACCGCGTCGAAGCCGATGTAGCTGAAGAAGCCGATCGCCGCCGCCTGCCAAATGCCGTGGACGCCGTTGGGCGCGAAGGGATGCCAGTTGGCGGAGTCGATGTGGAAAAAACCGATGCCAAGGAATATAGCGATCAACAGCAGTTTCAGACCGACCATGACTGCATTGGCGCGCGAACTCTCCTTGACGCCAATGAACAGAAGCACGGTCAGGGCGAGCGTGATCCCGGTCGCGGGCAGATTGCAGGACAGCACGGCGTCGCCATAGAAGGGCAAGTTCACGCGCGGCACGTTGGCCCACTCGGCCAGCGTCGCGCGCGCGCTCTCGAGAGCTTCGGGCGTCGGAGCGGCGAGCTTCTGCGCGACGAGTTCGGCGACAGGCAGCGCGGCCTGCGCGAGCGTGTCGTGCGCGGCCGCGACCATCTGCGTCGCGCTCTGAAAGTCCTTCATCAACCAGATCGGCAGCTGGAAGGAGCCGTGGCTGATTCCGGAAAGGAACGTCTGGAAGTAATCGGCCCAGCTTTGCGCGACGTAGACGTTGCCGATCGCGTACTCGATCATCAGGTCCCAGCCGATGATCCAGGCCAAGAGTTCGCCGAAGGCTGCGTATGTGTACGAGTACGCACTGCCGGAAACGGGCACCATGGCCGCGATTTCCGCATAGCACAGCGCCGCGAAACCGCAGGCAACGGCCGTCAGCAAATAGGAAAGGATCACGGCCGGCCCCGCGCCCTGCAGCACGGCCGTGCCCGTGATCATGTCCTTGATGCTCGAGAACAGCCCGGCACCGATGATCGCGCCGATGCCAAGCAGCGTCAGGTCGAAAGCGCCGAGCGTGCGCTTGAGGGTGTGCTCACCGCGCTCTGCGTCCGCGATCACATCGGCGGGCGTCTTGCGCCGCAAACACTGCTGGAGCAAACCCATCAGTAGTCTTCTTCTCGCTCAGGGCGTCAGTCGGTAGATCGTGCGCGGGAACGGAATCGCCTCGCGCACATGTTCGATGCCGCAGATCCAGGCCACGCTGCGCTCGAGGCCGAGGCCGAAGCCCGCGTGCGGCACGCTCCCATAGCGGCGCAGGTCGAGGTACCACTGAAAGGCCTCTTCGGGCAACTTGTGTTCGCGAATACGGCCGAGCAAAAGCTCGAGATCGTCCTCGCGCTGGCTGCCGCCGATGATTTCACCGACGCCCTCGGAGCCGAGCACGTCGACGCACAGCGCCTTGGACGGATCTTCAGGGTCGCGCTTCATGTAGAAAGCCTTGACCTCCTTGGGATAACGGTGCACGAGCACCGGCCGATCGAACATGTTCGACAGGATCGTTTCATCCGGCGCGCCGAAATCGTCGCCATACTTGAACGTCGATTCCGGATTCGCGGCCAGGATCTTGGCGGCTTCGTCGTAGGACAGGCGCGGAAACGGCGCGACGATCTTCTGCAGCTTGGAGATGTCGCGTTCGAGCGCCGCGAGCTCGTTCGGCCGCCGCTCGAGCACCTGCGCGACGACGAAGGCGAGCATCTCCTCGGCCAGCAGCATGACATCCTCGAGCGTCGCATACGCGACTTCGGGCTCGAGCATCCAGAACTCGGTCAGGTGCCGGCGCGTCTTGGACTTCTCGGCGCGAAACGTCGGTCCGAAGGTGTAGACCTTGCCCAGCGCCATGGCCGCGGCCTCGGCATACAACTGGCCCGACTGCGTGAGGAACGCGGTCTGCTCGAAGTACGGCACTTCGAAAAGTGTCGAAGTTCCCTCACAAGCATTCGGAGTGAAAATCGGCGAATCGACGCAGATGAAGCCGCGCTCGTCGAAGAAACGTCGGATCGCGGTGATCACCGCGTCGCGCACGCGCAGGATCGCCCAGGTGCGCTTGGAGCGCAGCCACAGATGGCGGTGATCCATCAGGTACTCGACGCCGTGTTCCTTCGGCGTGATCGGATAGCCCTGCACGCTCTGCAGAATTTCACCCTGCGTCACATCGATCTCGAAGCCGCCGGGCGCGCGCGGATCTTCCTTGACGATGCCGATCAGCTCGAGCGACGACTCCTGGCCCGAGTGAGCGAGTTTCTCGAACAACTCGGGCGGCACGTTGTTCTTGAACAGCACGCACTGAACTATGCCGGTGCCGTCGCGCAGCTGCGCGAAATGCAGCTTGCCCTTGGAACTCAGATTGTAAAGCCAGCCGCGAATGCAGACGGTTTTGCCGACGTGCTTGGCGAGGCGCTCGACCGTGGTAACTTCGATCATTGCCGCCTGGAGTTACGGTTCAGGGAAACGTGGCGTAGGCGGACTGCATCGCGATATCGACCAGCGCCCCGCCGCGGAAAGTGGCCTTGCCCTTGCAGGGCACGGCGTCGCGGCGCGCTTCGACGAGAACGTCGCCGCCGCTTTGAAAAATGTGCTCGAACTGCTCGCGCGGCGTGATCACGACGATCCGTTCGTAGCCTAGCGCCAGCATGCGATTGGTGACGCGTTCGGCGAGGTCCACGGCCTGCGCCCAGGGATTTTCCAGGGCCGACGACGCGGAGCGCCCCGCGGAGAGCGAACGAAGCAGAGCGTCCTCGAGGCGTTTGGAACCGTCGCGAATCTCGGTCAGGACTTGTTCA
>JAYUOR010000236.1:0-4424 GCA_043760765.1 Planctomycetota bacterium
GCTCAATCAGACTGCGTATAGAAGCGTGGCGGAGGGAGCGATTCGCACCGGCAGGAAAACACAGGAAGGGCGTTGACAGCAAAGGCCTTCTCATAGAAGCCAGTCAGCCCTCCAAACTATTGCGTCCAAGCAACAGCGCTGTCAGGGGCCCGGCCGCGTTCAACTGCGCCGGCAACGGCGCTCAGAGATCGACGGCGGCAACAGTTCGGAAAGCTGTCAAGCTCCTACGGCTTCTGTTCCGGGGCCCTGAACACGTTCGGTGGCCACACGAATGCCGCTTGCAGCAGATCCGACAGCCCGTCGTTGATGCGCCAGTCCTGGACCCGCACGCGCTGACTTTCGATCCAGCCTCTCTGACCCACGGGATCGTCAAAGGACTCGATCTGCGGAACCTTGAATTCCTCCGCCCGAACTACGATGAAGGCGATCAGCTTGCCGTTCTGGAGGTAGTTCAGCACCGGAGAGAGCTCTCCGACCCCCGCCTTGTCCAGGAATGCGGCTACGTCGGGATTGGTGGCTCGCAGCCCCGCGATGTTCATAAAATCAGAGAGGCCGCGGGTGCCTTTCTTCGTCGCACCGAATTGCTCTGCAAGTTCGCCCATGTCCTCGCCCTGTTCGATGCGCACGCGCAGCACTTCCAAGCGTCTTTTGGCCCGTTCCTCGCTCCCGGGCGCATCCAGGCTGAGCGTCAGCTGCGTCACCTGAACAGTTCGATTCTTGGACTGCTCGCGCGCGGCCTGGCGTTGGACCAGTTGAGCCCAACCGGGACGAACGTAGCGATCGCGCGAGACGCGACCGCCGGGGCTCGGCGATTTGCCGGTGACCGATTCCTCCCAGAGTCGCCGGTTGACGTAGGAGGCCCACTCTTCCTTGCGCTCGAAGGAATCCATGTCGTCGCGTTTGAGTTCCAAGGCCAGCCGCGTGACGCTGCCCATTTCCTCGGTCTGCCGCTCCATTTGATCGCGCACGATGCGCTCGACCTGCGCAGGATCGAAGCCGAGGTCCTTGCCGCCTTGGATCTCGAGCAGAGCGCGAGCGCGGTCGGCGAGTTCCTCGTTGAACATCGCCTCGGCGTCTGAAGCGGGGCGCTTCTTCTCGCGAATTCTGCGCTGGACCCCACGCTGAAGGTCGAGCATCGTCACCGGCTCTTCGTTGACGATCAGCGCGCACGAATTGAGCTTCAAGAAACCCGGGTGCGGATTCACGGCCGGCTTGGGCGGTGTGGGATCCTCGGCGGGCTTCGTCGCAAGCGGGGTTTCGCCTTCCGCTTTCGCCGCGGGGTCGGCCGCGATCCGGCCCTCGAGCCGATCCTCGCGCGAGCGCGGCGGCGTCGTCTGCTTTGCAGGTTCCTGCGCAGGCGCTGTCGGCAGCTGCTGCGGAGTCGCTGCGGGATCCTGAAGCAGAAGCAGGGCGAAGTAGAGATGGATCATGGGCTCTGGACCGCAGGGATCTTCGGGTCCGCACCCGCTGTTCGCAAGAGAGCTTCGATCCAAGCCAGACCTTCGCTGGGATTCTTGATCCGCTTGGGCACGACCAAGTGGGCGACGCCGGTGCGCAGGTTGCGCAGTTCGATGGCTTGCCGGGCGAGTGTTTCGAGCGCGGCGCGGTCGCGGTATTCGATCAAGTAGGCGTCGCCGCGCCAGGCCAGGCGCGTGATCGAGAGCGGTTCGAGCAGCAATCTTAAGCGGAATTGTCGTACGAGAGCTTCGGCTTCGGCCGGCACGCGGCCGAAGCGATCGCGCAGACCAGCCAGGGCCGTGTCGAGCTCCGCCGTGGTGTGCCCGCCATCCAGCGAACGCAGCGCTTCGAGGCGCGTGTCTTCCGAATTGATCCACTCGGCCGGCAGGAAAGCGCGCAAGCCGAGTTCGAGTTCCACGCCCGGCGTGAGTTCGAAGTCCGAAACCGGCGCGGCTTCGGCCAGTCCCGATTTCATGCGCTCGATGGTCAGCTTGAGCAGGCGGCAATACATGTCGTAACCGACCGCGGCGATGTGACCGGATTGTTCGACGCCGAGGATGTTGCCCGCGCCGCGGATCTCGAGGTCCTTCATCGAGATTTGGAAACCCGCGCCGAGCTGATTGAGTTCCTCCAGCGCCTTGAGCCGGTCGCGCGCAACTTCGCGCATCGGTTTGTTCGGATCGACGAGCAAGTAACAGTGCGCCTTGTTCTGCCCGCGCCCGACGCGCCCGCGCAGCTGGTGCAACTCGGCGAGGCCAAAGTGATTGGCGTCGTCGATGAAGATCGTGCCGGCGGCGGGGATGTCGAGACCGTTCTCGACGATCGTGGTCGCGATCAGGCAATCCGCGTCGCCGCTCGTGAACTGGTCCATCACGACCTCGAGCGCGCGCGCGCCCATCTGACCGTGTCCGATGATGAACGAGCATTCCGGCACGAGCGTCATCAGTCGCTGCGCCACGCCGACGATCGAGTGCACGCGGTTGTGCAGGAAGAAAATCTGCCCGCCACGATTTTTTTCGCGCAAAAAGGCCTCGCGGATGAAGCCATCGTTGTTGTTGTCGACCAACGCCGTTTCGATCTCCTGGCGTCCCGGAGGCGCGACCGAGAGCGCGGAGATGTCGCGCACGCCCGACAGCGACATGTGCAGCGTGCGCGGAATCGGCGTCGCCGAGAGCGTCAGGATGTCGATCTTCTCTCGCAGGGCCTTGAAGTGTTCCTTTTGGGCCACGCCGAAGCGCTGTTCCTCGTCGATGATCACCAGGCCCAGGCGCCTGAAGCGCACGTCCTTCGACAAAATGCGATGGGTGCCGACGACGATGTCGATCTCGCCGGCTTCGATACGCGCGACGACGTCCTTGCTCTCTTTGTTGGCGACCGTGCGCGAGAGCACGGCGACCTCGACGGCGAAGTCGCTCAGGCGCTCGCGGAAGGTCAAGTAATGTTGGTGCGCGAGCACGGTGGTCGGCACGAGCACCGCGACCTGCCCGCCGGCGGCGGCCACGCGGAATGCGGCGCGCACGGCGATCTCGGTCTTGCCGAAGCCGACGTCGCCGCACAGCAGGCGATCCATGGGATGTTCGCCGGCCAGATTTGCTTCGATCTCGGCGTCGACCGTGGCCTGGTCGGCGGTGTCGACGAACGGAAACTCGCCTTTCATCGAGGCGACGAGCGCTGGATCCGGCGTCCACGGCGGACGCGTGGAGAGTTCGCGTTTGGCTTGCACCTCGAGCAGTTCGCCCGCCAGGTCGAAGAGCGCGCGCTCGACTTTTTCGCGCCGGCGACGGAACGACTGGCCGCCGATCTTGTCCAGCGGCGGCGTGATCGCGCTCTTCCCGCCGGCGCCGACGTAGCGCTGCACCAAGTCGATGCGCGAGCCGGGGACGTACAGGCTGACTTCGTCGGCGAACTCGAGCTGCAGATGATCTTCTTCGCCTCCGCCGCGGCTCATGCGCTTCAAGCCGCGGTAGAGCGCGACGCCGTGCACCGCGTGCACGACATAGTCGCCCGGCTTCAGTTCGAAGAACGATTGCAGCGCGCGTGTCTTGTGCGCCACGCGCGCGGGCGAAGATCGCCGTTGCAGCGCGAGGCCGGCGATTTCGCGATGGTTGACGACGATCAGCGCGAGACCGGGCCAGCGGAAACCCTTGGAAAGATTGCCGACAGCGACGCTGACGTTTTCGACGCCGCCGGCTTCGTCGAGCACCTGCTGGAAGCGATCGCGCTCGGCGCTGGTGCGGCAGGCGACCGTGATGCGCGTTCCGTCGGCCGCCGCTTCGCGCAACGCGAAAGGCGAAGAGCGGATGCCGACGCCGAGCGCCTGGACAGAGCGCGTGTCGAAATTGACGTCCTTCGCGGGCAAGCTTTGCAGCACGAGTCTAGGCCGCGCCGCGAAGGCTCCGCGCAATGCGCCCAGGGCGCGCTGGTGCGAGGCCGATTGGATGCGCAGGCCTTCGGCGCGGTCTTCGATGCGCAGCGGCTCGACTTCGACGATGATCGCCGTCGGCGAAAGCAGACTGTGGGGCTGGACGCCCGCGCCGTTTTCGATGCCACCGGGATCGCCGGCCAGCGAAATGATCGCGCGCTCCAGGGACTCGACGCTGGTCTGCAGCGCCGGATCGAAGCGGCGCAGCGACTCGATCTCGTCGTCGAACAACTCGATGCGCAGCGGCAGGTCGCAAGCGCGCGGAAACACGTCCAGGATCTCTCCGCGCAGGCTCAGCTCACCGGCGCGTTCGACCAGCGGCACACGCGCGAATCCGGCGTCGATCAGGCGCCGCAGCAGATGCTCCACGTCGAGGTGCGCGCCCTTGACCAATTCCAAGCGGCCCTGTTCGAGCGCAGCCGCGTCGGGAATCGGCTCGAGCAAGGACAGCACGCTGGCGACAAGCAGGCGCGGCCGGCGTTCGGGCAGGCCGGCGATCTGCTGCGCCACCTGCATGCGCTCGCGCAAAGCGTCGTAATCCGTG
>JAYUOR010000237.1:0-4415 GCA_043760765.1 Planctomycetota bacterium
AGTGCGCGCCCGCCCAGGGCAGCACGAAGAACCCGCTGACGATCAAGAGCACATTGAAAAGCAGGTAGGTCTTGGCCACGAAGGCCATCCACGCCGCGACCTTGCCCGGCATGTTTCGCGCCGTCGCCGACGCGACCTGCCCGACGGTCGACTGGGTCACACCGACCGCGATCAGGTTGTAGACCAGGCTCTGCAGCATGACCGCGACGCCGAGCGCGCCCTGGCCTTCGGCGCCGAGCAGGAAGGCCAAGATCATCGACGAGACGAGCTGACTCGCCTGGTTGACCATGCCCGAGATCTGCAACGTGGCCACGTCGCGCACGAACTTGCCCTTGAGCATCGCCCCGAAACTGCGCCGAGGACTCAACGCCGCGTCTCCAACACTCTGGCGTACAGCTCGAGCACGCGGCGCGCGTTGTCCTCCCACGGCGATCGCCGGGCGTGTTCACGGGCTTGAGTGCAAAGCTTCATTCGCAGCACGTCGTCGCCGAGGATCTCAAGCAGCGCCGCTTCGACGCTGGCCGCATCCTGGCGCACGAGTCGGCCGCTCGTGCCATCGACGATCGCATCTTCAGCGCCACAGTCCAGCGTGCCAATCGACGGAATGCCCGCAGCCGCGGCCTCGAGGTAGACGATCCCGAAGCCCTCGAAGCCACCACCCTCGGCGGTCACCGGCGTGTGCAAGAAAAGACGCGCGCGCTGCAAGAGATCGATCTTTTCGTCCTCGCTGACGTTGCCGAGGAAATGCACGCGATCAAAGAGTCCTGCGCTGCGCACCATTTCGACGAGGCCTGCGTGGTAACTATCGCCCGAACTCTTGCCGACGATGTAGTGCTCGAGCGTCGGAAAGTGTTTCGCGGCGCGGATCCAACCGGCCAGGGCCAAGTGATGGCCCTTGCGCTCCTTGAGTTCGCCGATGCCGAGCGTGAACGGAGTCTTGTGCCAAGGCCGCGGACCGTCGAGTTTCCGCGGCTTTTCATAGTGGGACGCCGACACTGCGTTGGGAATCACGAGCATTCCAGCGCGCGGGCGATCCTTCGCGCTGAGCAACTCTTCCAGACGACGCGCCGTGTAGCGGCTGACAGAAATCAATCCCGCCAACTGCCGGTAGGTCCAGCGCGCGCGCTTGACGTGGCGCGCGTCGAGAAGCGGCTGGACGGAATAGGTGCCGTGGGCCGTGGCGATGCACGGAACACCCGCCAGCCGCGCGCCGAGCGCGCCGGCGAAATTGTGCGGATAGTCCTTGATCGCGTGCACGAGGTCGGCGCGCCTAGCCGCGCGCGCGACGTTCCACGATGCAGAGATCAGGCTGAGCCAGAACTTCGGCCCGGACATATGAAAAAAATAGTCCGGCGGCAGGGCAACGCGCACCTTCCAATGGGCCGGGACCGCAGAAGACGTCGGCCGATGCTTGCGCGCCAGCAGGATCTCGACCTCGAGCGCCTGATCGAGGCGCTGCAGCGCTTCGATCAATCGCACGGCGTAACGGCCCACTCCGTCGAGGTCGGAGAGCGAGTCGGTCAGGAAGAGAACGCGCATCGAGGTCTTGGATGATCGCGCTCAGAGGGGCGCCGAGCAACCGCGCTCCTTCGCCCACTCGAGAATGCGCGCGGCGCGCGCGTCCCAGGTGCAATCGCCCGCGCGCGCGAGGCCGCGCGCACGAAACATCGCTCGCAGTCCGCCGTCCTCGAGCAGTCGAGTGATGCCGCGCGCCAACGCGCCCGGGTCGTCGGCCGCAACGAGTAGCGCGTCCTCGTCCGGCTTCAGCAACTCGCGCAACGCCGGAAGATCGCTGGCCACCAGCGGCAGGCCGGCCGCAAAGGACTCGAACACTTTCAAGGGCGACGTGTAGCGCGCGCTGATCTGTGGTTTCGACTTGTTGGGCACGACACCGATATCGCCCGCGGCAAGATAGAGCGGAACGCGCTCGGGCGGCTGAAAACCGTCGATGCGCACGTTGTCCGCTCCGCGCGCGCGTTCGCGCAAGTGCGCGATGTCGCCGTCCATGCCGCCGGCGATCACGAAGCGCACTCTGGGTAACTCGCGCGCGGCGTCCACGAGCACGTCGACGCCCTTCCACTCGAGCAGCCCGCCCGTGTAGACCACGACAGCGTCCGTTTCGGAAAGTCCAAGGGCGCTGCGCGCCGCGCTGCGGCTCGGCGGATTCTCGAAGCGCGTCTGCTCGATAGCATCGTGTTCGACGCGCACGCTTTGCGGATCGAGGCCCAAGGCCACGAGGTCCTCGCGCACGCCGCCGGAAATCGCGATCGTGCCCAAGGCGCCGCGCGCGGCTTCCAATAGCCAACGCCGGCGCAGTCCGCCGCCGGGCACGCGGTGAATCTCGAGCAAGAAGTCGCGCTTGCCCGCCTTCGCGAGCGCATGGCCGACTTCGATATCGCGCGCGAGCACCAGCGCGTCGGGAAAGCGCTCGGCCAGAAGTCGCGCCGCGGAGCGCGCAAAACTCCATTCCTGAAGTCGCGAGGGCAAAAACTGCAGTCTCACAGGAACGCGCTCGATCCAATCGGTGCACTGCGCGCGCAGGATCTCTGGCCGCGGCCCCGGCGGAACGCCGTAGTAGTCGAAGATGTCGCGACTGCCGCGCAACTTGGGAGTGTTGCGCCGCTCGGCCACCAAGAGCGTGCTGTAGCCACCACCCGCGCGCGCAAAGGCCGCGCACGACTGCACGACCTGCAGCGCCTGGGCGCGTTGGGAAGGCAGCCTGGTGTTCGCCACCAACACGAATTCGCGTTCAGCGCTCACAGTTCTTGCAGCGCGCGCCGGGTTTGCATTCAGCGCCCAAGGTAGCCCAGTTGCTTGAGCAGATTCCGGTCGACGCTGTCGCGATCCGATTCCAGGACATCCGCCTGACGGATCGGCAGTGCGGCGTCCCAGGCGCACAGCGCCTCCAACAGTCGCTGTGCCTGCTCCGGCTCGCTGTCGATCAAGTTGTGCTTCTCGGCCGGATCGACGTCCAGTCGGTAGAGCAGTGAATTCTTGCCCCCCGTCAGCAGCGTGGCGCATTCCGCGTTCGCCGCGACGACCAGCTTGTAGCGCGGACCCGACGCCGCCGTGTCCTGCACCGACAGAAAGACCTCGTTCTCGCAGAAGGCGAATGGCCGCAGCGAATCCGTTTCGGCGCGAATCAAGGGCATCAGACTGCGGCCGTCGATCAACCCCAGTGGATCGGGGCCCTTGGCCGCGTCGGGTTGCCCTAGGCCCATCAGCTCGAGGATCGTCGGCAGAATGTCGATCGATTGCACGCCCGCACGCACGCGACTTCCGACGGGCAGCTTGCCCGGCAAGGACAGGACCAACGGCACCATTTGGTTGGTCTGGAAGGGCCAGTTGTGTTCCCAAAGATTGTGGTCGCCAAGCTCTTCGCCGTGGTCCGCGGTCAAGACGACCAGCGTGTTGTCGAGCGCACCACTGGCGCGCAACTGAGCGAGCAATTCGCCGATCATCGCGTCGGCCTGGGAAACACCGGCGTAGTAGAGATTGCGGATCTGCGCCTTGTCCGCCTCGGTCAAAGTCGCCTCGCCCGCCTCGATCATCATGCGATGCTCGGCGTAAAACGCGCTGACCGGTCCGCTGTACTTCGGATCGCAGTACATCTCGCGAAACTCTTTCGGCGGGTCGTAGGGCGTGTGCGTCGAGTAGAGGTGCACCATGACCATGAAACGTTTGCCCGACTGCTCTTTGAACCAATCGCGCGCGACGGAAACCACGCGGCTCGAATCGAAGCTCTGCGCCACTTTGTCGCGCAGGATCGAGAGCACGAGCTGCGAGCGAAAAATGCTCCAAGCCGAAGCCGTGTCGACAATGTCGTGGCCGACCAGCGCTTCGTAGTAGATGTCGAACCCGCGCGCCAGGCCCGAGCCGTGGGAGAGCGTACCGGTCATGAACGTGGCGCTGATGAAGTCGCGGTCCTCGAGTCTTGCGCCTTCGCCGAGTCGTTTCGCCGACTTCAAATGCCAAGGCAGTGTCACGTTGTCGCCGCCCATGCGATGGCGTGGATCCATCTTCACCAAACCATGCCGGCGCGGATATTTCCCGGTCAGGATCGATCCGAAGCTGGCCCAGGTGAACGGCGCGCTGACGATCGTGTTCTCGAACAGCACTCCGTTCTTCGCGAGCTCGTCGATCACCGGCGTCTTGACCGTGGCATTGCCGTAGGCGCCGATCACGTCCGAGCGCAGCGCGTCGCAGACGATCAAGAGCACGTTGGGCAACTCGCGATTGCGAGGATTCAAGTCGCCGCGTCCGACGCTCGCGGAGTGGGTCGTGAGCAGATACGCGCCGCCGACGATCCACAGGAGCGGCACGGCGATCGTCGCCGTCATGGGCACGGCCCCGGGCAGACGGCGCACGAGTCGCCCGCAGCCGAGCGAGATCCCCATGCCGAGCGCGAGGAAAAG
>JAYUOR010000238.1:0-4414 GCA_043760765.1 Planctomycetota bacterium
GCTTGCGTCACGTCGACCGAAGCCGCGCACATGGAGCCTGTGGGCAGCGGCACGCTGACGCTCGAAGGCTCTTCGCCGCCAGCGATCGCCTGGACGCCAGCGAGCTCCCGGCGCGCTCGAGGACGTCTTGACTTCGACGCACACCAACCGCCCGCGCTCAGTGAAGACGAGATCGATTTCGCCGGCGCCGCTGGCCACGCGCCGCCCGAGCAACACGAGTCCGCCTTCAATCAGGAAGCGCGCCGCCAGCCTTTCGCCGATCTCGCCGACCTCCGCCGTGCTGGGCTTGAGCCGGCGTGCAAAGAAAAGCGGAGCTGTACAGAGCGCGATTCGGCGCAGGCGCCGAATCAGCTCTTGGCCGAGCTCTCGCCAGCCTCGACCTCGACGACTGACGCGATCGATTGGCGCGTGAAGCGCAGCCGTACGTCGTCGCTGGCCTGCAGCGTGATCGAGTCTTCGTTGACCGCCGCGACGGTCGCGAACATCCCGCCCGTCGTGACCACCTTGTCGCCCTTCTTGACCGCGGCCAGCATCGCCTCGCGCTTCTTGCGCTGCTTGCGCTCCGGCGCGATCATCAGGAAGTAAAAGATCGCGATGATCAGGATGAAAGGCACGAAGCCTCCGATCGCGCCCATGATCCCCTCGGGAGACTGGGAGCTCGGTGCCGTTCCGCCCGCCGGGGTAGCCGTCGTCGCGTCTGCGCCCGGGACGGGCGCCTGCGGGGTCTCCTGATCGAGTAGGACTAGGACGGGGACAATCATGGTCGGTCGTTGGGCTGGGGTCGTTCGGTGGGTCTGGGCGTCGAAACGAGGCCCCCGTGGAGGCCTGGTTCTGACAAGCGGGCGAAGAGGCTACTAGAATCTCAGGCGAACCGGAAGCGCGCGCGGACGTTGGTAGCTGGGCGTCCCCCGTGCCGGCCGTCCTGGGCTGCTCGGGTTCTTCCCTACACCCTCCTTCCGGTCTCTTCGGATCCATAACCTTGGTCTCTCCTGCTTCGAATTCGCGTGTCGTCGTCGCCATGAGCGGCGGGGTCGACAGCTCCGTTTGCGCCTGGATGCTGCAGCGCGAGGGCCATGAGCTGGTCGGGCTGTTCATGCGCAATGGCGTCCACGTCGACGCCGCGGACTCGCACAAGAAGAGCTGCTGCTCTGTCTCCGACGCGCGCGACGCCCGCATGGTGGCAGGTGTGCTCGGAATTCCGTTCCAGGCCGTGGACCTGAAGCAGGAATTCGGCCAGATCATTCGCTACTTCATGGCCGAGTACGCGCGTGGGCGCACGCCCAACCCCTGCGCCATCTGCAACCGCGATCTCAAGTTCAACCGGCTCTTGGCCTTTGCCGACGAACTCGGCGCCGGGTTCGTGGCCACGGGGCACTACGCGCGCATCGATCTGGAAGCGGGCCGCGTGCGCGTGCGGCGCGGCGTCGACCGCTCGAAGGATCAGTCCTACCAATTGTTCAGCGTCGCCGAGCGGCACCTGGCGCGCGCGAAGTTGCCCCTGGGCGGACTGCAGAAGTCCGAGGTTCGCGCCTTGGCCGCGGAAGCGGGCTTGCGCACGGCCAGCAAGGCGGACAGTCAGGAAATCTGCTTCGTGCCTTCCAATGATTACCGGCTTTTGCTCGAGCAGCGCGGCGCAACGCTGCATCCGGGTTCCCTGGTGGACACCGCGGGCCGCGTGCGCGGCCCGCACGCCGGCACCGAGCACTTCACAATCGGTCAACGCCGTGGCCATGGCATCGGTGGCGGCGCGCCGCTCTACGTCGTGGCGCTCGATCCTGCGAGCGGCACGGTGGTGCTCGGTTCGCGCGAAGAATGCCACGCACGCTCGATGCTGGTGCGCGAACTGAATTGGATCGGCTTCGACGTGCCCGCGTCGGGCGAGTTTCGCGCCGAAGTTCAGGCGCGCTACCACCACGAACCCGCGCCGGCGACGATCACGGTCAGTGGCGGCGAGGCACAGGTCGTGTTCGACGAACCGCAGCTGGCGATCGCGCCCGGCCAGGGAGCGGCGTTCTACACGGGCGACGATCTGCTCGGCGGCGGGTGGATCGAGTCCAGCGACTTGGTGAAGGCAGCGCAGAGCGCGCCGGCGGCGCAAGCCATTGAGCGGCCCTAGTCAACGCTGGCGGGCGGGCCGCGCGCTGCTCGGCGTTTCGGCGTTCGGATTCGCGCTGGGCGCCTGGCTCGCCGCGCCGTTGCACGATCCCGACAGAGGCCGGCGCCTGACGATCGCCATCTTCGATCGCTCCGCAAGCGTCGATCGCACGCGGCCTGGCTTTGAGGCCTGGATGTCGGCGACCGCCGAGGCGGAGCGGGCGCGCGCACTGTCATCGAGCAGTGATTTCGCCGCGCTCGTATTCGCAGGTGACCGAATGTGGTGGCTGAGCCCAGGCAGCGCGCGCCGCGAGCCGGGCCCGCCGCCCCATGTCGGCGATACACAGCAAAGCGATCTGACCGCGGCCCTGGAATTGGCTCGCGCGGGTGCCGCAGGTGTCGCTGCCTCGGCCGGCCGCGTGCTCGTCTATTCCGACGGCCGAAACACCGGGCAGGCCATTGATGAATCGCTGCGCGCGCTCGCCCGCGCGGGAATGCGAGTGGAGCGCCTCGAGCTTCCCGCGCCGGAATTGGACGACATCGCGCTCGCTTCGCTGAGGACTCCGGAGCACGTCGAGGAAGGCGCGCCGTTGGCTGCGCAGATCGAGGTCGAGGCGCGTCTGGCCGGCGGTACCGCTTCGCAAATCAGCGGTCTCTCGCGCGCCGTGCGGGTCGAATTTCAGCTGAGCGGGGGCGGCGAAACGCGCCACCTGAAATTCGCGCGCCAACTCGATGCCGGTCGCGTCAGCGATACTTGGCGCTTCGACCTCGGCGCTGCGCCCGCGGGCGGAGTCGAAGTCGCGGTGCGCCTTCAACTCGAAGGCGATCCGATTCCCGAAAACGACAGCAGCGCGGCCTGGGTCGATGTCGGCGGTGCGCTCGAGATCGCGGTCGTCACATCGGCGAACGCTGAAGCCGGCGGCGCGGTTGCGCGCGCGTCCGAGCTCTTCGCGACGGATGCTCAACGCTGGCCCGGTCTCGCATTTCTGCCGACTTCGCTCGACGGCTTGCCACTCGCGCTTTCGCACGTGCGCGCGGTGCTGACGCTCGATGTGGACCCTGGCGCGATTTCCGGCGATCTGATGCGCGAGTTCATCGATTCAGGCGGGGGCTGGCTCGACTGTTCAGGATCCGCGGCGCTGCGCGCGCAGCCGTCGCCCTCGGGCGTCGAGACTGGCGCCCGCGCGTTGCTTGCCCTGCTTCCCGACTCGCCCGAGCGTCCGCCGCGCGACGTGCTCTTGTTGATCGATGGGTCGGGCTCGATGTCAGGAGCTGTCTTCGACGGCGTGCGCAACGCAGCTTTCGAGCTGGCCGGAGTGGTTGCGCCCCAGGATCGGCTGCTGCTCGCCTTTTTCACCCGCGAGTTGGAACCTGCGCGGGTGCTGCGCGACGCGAACGTCGCAAATTCTGCCGGACTGGATCTCGCGGCAGTGTTGCGCGCACGCTCGCCCGCGGGCGGGACCGATGTGCTGGGCGCGCTCGAACAACTTGCGGCCTCGAGGAAAAACGAGCCGCGTCGGACTCTGGCGCTGTTGCTCAGCGACGGTCGCGATCCGCGCGCCGCGCAGCATCCTGATCAGACGGCACTGCGCGCGGCGCTAGCAGCTTCGCAGATCGAACTGGCCGTGATTGCCTTCGGCCCCGACGCAGACACGGAGTTTCTGTCGAGTCTGCTGCCGCCCGGCCGCGAGCTTGCTCGCGTTGATGAGCCGCGCCGGCTCGGCCTGATCCTCTCGAGCGCGCTCGACGCGCAGCGTGTACGACAACCGACCACGCTCGTGGGCAGCGACGCCGGCACTTTTTTGGAGGGCTCGCTGGCCAGGGAGCTGGCAACGCTGCTCGCGGCGGCGGCACCGCATTCAATTGAGCGCTCGTGGATCGCGCGCACGCAAGGATCCGCGGACGTGCTCTGGCGCAGCGTCGAGGGCGACCCACTGCTCGCGCTGCGCGTGCAGGGACTTGGAGCCTGCGCCGGACTGGCGAGCCTGCCCGCGGAAGGCTGGGCCTCAATGGTTCGCGAGCCCGCCATTCTCGCGCCGCTGCTGCGTGCACTGGCGCGCGCGGGACCGGCACGAATGGCATTGCCGCGCGCAACACTTGAGCGCGGTGTGCTCTGGATTCGCGGACTCGTCGCTCCGGTTCCAGCGACCCTCGTGGCCGTGTTTCCCGGAGCCGCGAGTCTCCAGCTTGCCCCACCTACGGACTACGTCGATGCTCCCTTGACTACGCGTAGCGCCCAACTCCCCGCCGAGCTGCACGCAGCACTCTCGCGCATGGTGCATGCGAGCGTGATCGAATTGCGCAGCGAGCAGGGCGACGT
>JAYUOR010000239.1:0-4405 GCA_043760765.1 Planctomycetota bacterium
GTCCGTTGGGGATTTCCGACGCCGGGGCATGAGGCGCGTTTGCCCCTGGAAAACAAGCCCAAAACAGCGCTCATGGGTTCCCGACCCGTGAACGGGTACGAGAAGTGCCTAGTCAGGCACTCGACACCTCAACGCCGTAGATACACTTCAGTGTCTTGTCCGACTCGGCCGCAATCACCGTCTTCCTAACTGGCGCAACGGGGTACATCGGCGGTCGCCTCGCGCCGAGGCTGCTCGAGCGCGGTTATCGACTGCGTTGTCTTTCTCGCAGCAAGGCGAAGTTGCTCGCACGTCCGTGGGCTAGCGACCCGCGAGTCGAGATCGTCGAAGGCGATGCGGGTGACGAATTCCAGCTGGCGAGAGCCCTGCAAGGCTGCAGTGCGGCGTACTACCTCGTGCATTCGATGGATGCCGCGGGAGTCGGATATCGCGAGCATGACCGGAAACTCGCGCTGGTCTTCGGACGCGCGGCCGCCGCCGCGGGTCTGGGGCGGGTGATCTATCTCGGCGGACTCGGCGAGACTGGGGAAGGCCTGAGCGAGCACCTCTCGTCCCGCCGCGAGGTCGAAGCGGCGCTCGGGGGCAGCGGCGTACCGCTCACCGTGCTGCGTGCGGCGATGATCATTGGTTCGGGTTCGGCATCCTTCGAGATCATGCGTTACCTCGTCGAGCGACTGCCGGTCATGATCACCCCGAAGTGGGTCCGCACGCAGTCGCAACCCATCGCGGTTCGCGACGTCTTGTACTACCTGATCGCCGCGCTGGAAACTCCACAGACAGCCGGCAAGACGCTCGACATCGGCGGGCCGGATGTGTGGACCTACGCGCACATCATGCGCGAGATGGCGGCAGCCTTGAATCTGCGGCGAAGACTGGTGATCGCGGTGCCCGTGCTCACGCCACGGCTCAGTTCACTTTGGATCCACTTGGTCACGCCGTTGAAAGCGAGCATCGCGCGCCCGCTCGCTGAGGGCTTGAAAAATCGCGTGGTGTGCAGGAACGACGAGGCCGCGCGGCTCATGCCGCATCGCTGCCTCTCGATCCGCGAAGCCATGGACGCGGCCCTCGCGCAGATGCAATCCGGCAGTGTGGAGACGGCCTGGTCCGACGCCGGGCCGATGAAGGGCGACCCAGCCTGGGCCGGTGGCACGCAGTTCGTGGATCGCCGCGAGACCCTGGCCGGCGTTCCAGCGACCGCCCTGTGGTCGGAGATTTGTTCGCTCGGCGGCGAGCACGGCTACCACGCCGCGAACTGGCTGTGGCGCTTGCGCGGAATCATGGACCGATTCGTAGGCGGGCCCGGTCTGCGCCGCGGACGTCGAAGCGCTTGCGAACTGCGCCTGGGCGACGCGCTCGACTTCTGGCGCGTCACGAGCATCGAGGCTCCTCGCCTGCTCGTGCTGACGGCGGAGATGTTGCTGCCAGGCACGGCGACGCTGAGTCTTGAAATCGAACCAGGCAACGATTCGCAGTCCGCGTGCAAGCTCGTCATGACCGCCCGGTTCCGCCCGCGCGGCCTCTTGGGGATCCTGTATTGGTATTGCGTTCTCCCGCTGCACGGCATTGTTTTTCGGGGCATGCTGAACGGAATTGTTCGCACGGCCACATCGCATTCGCGAAACGCAAAGGCGGAAAGCAGCGCCCAGATCGAATAGGCGCGGTAGCGCTGCGCCTGGGCTGTTTGGCAACGCTCACCCATGTACCCGGACCGGACCCGAACTACGCAGTCGGAGTCGGTTTCCCCCCGCAGCCAGCGCCGCCCATGGATTTTCCGGATTCCTGGCATGCGAGCACGCCTTGCGGCAAGTGGATATCGCGTGAGGATGGATCCGATGCAATCGAAGGATTTGGCAAGCGAGCTCGATGCGCAGCGTGAGCCGCTGCGGCGGCTTGCGGCTGCGTTGCTCGGCGACGCGCATGGAGCCGAGGACGTCGTGCAGGACGCGTTCGCCGCGGCATTGGCTCGTGACGAACGGCCGCTGAGCCTGGCAACGTGGTTGCGAGCAGTTGTGCGGCGACTGGCGATGGATGCCAGACGGCGCACCGGTCGTCGCAACGTTCGCGAAGCTGCCGCGGCAAGGCCAGAGACCAGCGAAGAGGCGGGCAGCCTCGAGCGCCTCGAACTTGTCGAGGCTTTGGCACGCGAAGCGCGCGGGCTCGACGAGCCCTTCCGCACAGCGCTCGTGTTGCGCTACTTCGACGGTCTGGCTCCGCGCGACATAGCCACGAAGCTGGGCGTGCCCCTGGCCACAGTCGAGTCGCGCCTGGTGCGCGCGCTCGAGCGATTGCGCGAGCGTCTCGATCGAAGCGGCGGACGCGAGCGTTGGCTCGCGGCGACCGTGGCATGGATCCGTCCCCCGCAGGTCCCTTGGCTGGAGATTTTGCTGATGAAGACGGCGACAAAAGTGGTTGCGGCGGCGACGGTTGCGATCTTGCTCGGGTGGTGGACGTGGACGAAATTGCCCGGCGCAAAGATCGCTCCGCACGAACATGTCGCCGCGAGCGTGGCCGTTCCGCCGCCAACGGGCGAAATATTGAGCGCGCCCGAGGACGGAACGCAGCGCAGCGCACTCGCGACTCCGGCTCCCGCGCAGGCGCCGCAAAGTACACCTGCCGCACGCCTCGCCGGCCTCGTGATGGATGGAAAGGGCCGGCCGCTGCCGGACGTGGACGTCGGCGTGCTGCTCGACGGCGAAAAAGAAATTCGCGCGACACCGCGTGCGAAGAGCGACGCGCAAGGCCGCTTCGAGTTCGACGAACCCGAAGGCGCGGGCTCGTTGCGCGCGATCGGCGATCAATGGTTCACACTCGGCGCGCCACCGTTCGGTCCACGCGCCCTGCCCTGCGAGCGCGTGCTGTGCGTCGTGCCGCGCGAGGCGCTCGAAGGCGTCGTCGTCGATAACGACGGACTGCCGGTCGAAGGAGTGCGCGTCGAGCTCGCACTCTTCCAGGGCACTCTGAAGGTTCCCGGAGCCGCCCCGGACCTGTTGTCGTTTTCGCGCGCCGCGGTCAGTGCTCACGACGGGAAGTACCGGATCGACGACGCGCCTGTCTCGGATGCGCCCTCGGTCAGCGCTCAGCGGCGCGGAAGTTCGATCGAGTACTACCGGGGACTCGGCGATCTGCGCGCGCTGCACGGGCGCATTGTCTTCGACTACGCCGATGATTTCGCCCTCATGCTCCATGGCAAGGTCGTCGACGAGAAAAACCAGCCGATCGCGGGAGCTTGGATCGACGTGGGGCCGAAGAATCACAAGGTGATTTCCCCTGGCGGCCGTTACATCAAACTTCGCAGCGACGAGCGCGGCGAATTCAGGTTTCCGATCGAGAAGGAGCGGACGGACGTCGTGCTCATGGCCGCGGCGAGTGGGCGGCGCTTCGTCACGATCGAACCCAGCTCTGATCCGACGCTGGAAACAAGTTGGCCCACGCCTCTGGTCATTCGACTCGACAAGCCGGCGCTCGCCATTCGCGGGAGTGTGCTCGACGAACAGGGCGATCCTCTGCCCGATGCCTGGATCGAGATCCTCGACGGAACGCCGTGGGGATTCGCGCGACGTGTCGACGAGGCCCTCGAGCCGATGGCGGAATTCAGTTGGGAGACGCTCGCTTCCAACCGTGGCTGGACCGATCATGTCGAAGTCGACGCAGAGGGCCGATTCGAGATCGGCGAACTTTCCGAGCGCGAATACACGCTGGTCGCCTTCGATCCGCGCAGCCTGCACTTCCTGCGCTCGGAGAAGATCCGCGCCGGCGCGAGCGATGTCGAGTTCGTGATCGACACCTCCGAGCGGCGTGAACTCGTCGCTGGCCGCGTTGTGGACTCGAGCGGAGCGCCTGTGCCTGGCGCGAAGATCACGCTTGGCGCGACGATTCCGTGGCGTATCGGGGCCAAAGGCGAATTGCAGCAGGGCACCGGCAGTTCGCTCGAGGTCGTCGCCGACGCACAGGGCCGCTTCGAATTCCGCGGCGTGTCCGCCGAAGCGAATCGCCTCAGCGTCGATGCTCCGGCGTCACGCTGGTTCGGCGCGTACACACTCCTGTCCAAGGAGCCCGACCTGCAGACCTTGCGCGTGACCCTGCCGAGCGTGGTCTTCGTGGAGGTCGAACTTTCCGAAGAGACCATCGGGGCGGGGAAAAAGCCGACGTATGTGTTCGCAGTCGACGAGCGCGGGATGGGGCTCCGCAACACTCTGAACGGCATGCAGATTCAACCTGACTTCGCAGGCTCACGCCGCAGCGGCGCTTTCGCGATCGCCGACACTGCGCGCTTCTTGATCGTGCGCTACTCCGACGAGAGCACGCTGCGCATCCCGGTCAAACTCGAGCCTGGCAAGCTGAACGTGATTCGGCAATAGACGGTGTCTGACACCCAACCAGCCGGCCTTTTCGACCACGCCCGCGC
>JAYUOR010000240.1:0-4403 GCA_043760765.1 Planctomycetota bacterium
TTCCTTCGCGAGCACGCCGACCATCCGCGCGCCAATGAAGCGCGTTATCGACTGGCCTGTGCGCTCTTCGAGCAAAAGCAGACCGAGGATGCGGCTTCCTTGCTGCGAGCCCTGAGCCAGCTGCGCGGCTTCGAATTAGAGTCCGAAGTCCTGTTTCGCCTGGGTCAATGCGAACTCGACCTTGCCCGGCCGGCGGAAGCCGTTCGCGCCCTCGAGCGCACGATCGAACTGGGCAAGGAATACCTGCTGATCCCGGCTCGCGCGCTGCTGGCGGATGCGCTGCTGGCCCAGGGTCGCAGCGCGGATGCGGAACGCGCGTTTGGATGGGTGCTCGAGCGCGCACCCAAGAGCGAATACGCGCCCGACGCCGCCTGCGGTCTGACCTGGTGCGCCTTCAAGACTCGCGACTTCAATGCCGTGGTCGAACGCGCGAACCAGTTCCTGACAGGCTTCGGCCGACATGCTCGCGCCGGCGAGGTCCAGTTCCTGCGCGCGGAGGCGCTGCTCGAACTTGGGGAAGCGGATGACGCGCTGATCGCCTATGGCAAGGTCGGCAGCGGTTCCTTTGCTGATGCAGCGCTGCGCGGGGCTGCGTTTGCGTGCGCGAGTCTTGGCCGTCACGAGGACGCTGCCAGGGGTTTTCGCACGCTGATCGAGCGCTATCCGGATTCGCGTTTCGTCGCCGAAGCTCGTCTGCAGTGCGCGGTCGAGCGTCTGGCCTCCGGAGATGCCAAGGGCGCGCTCGCACTGCTCGATCCCAAGTTGGTCGGCGACGGCAACGAGGCTGCCTACTGGCGCGCGCGCGCACTGATGGCCAGTGGCGACAACAAGAGTGCGCTGGCGCTGGTCTCGCGCGCGAGCCCCGCTGAACAGGATCCCAAGCTCGTCTCGCGCTGGGCGGCCTTGCGGGCCGATCTGCTTTCCGCCGAAGGCCGGCCCGACGAGGCCCGCGCCGCGTACGAAAGTGCCGACAGCGACTACGCCTTGCAGGCTGGGGCTGTCGCCAGCCTCGAAGCCAAGAAGCCCGAAGAGGCCGTGCGACTGGCGCGCAAACTCCTGGAGCGCAGCCCGAACTCGCCCTACCGAATCGAAGCTCTGCTGGCAGCCGCCGAAGGGTTGTTCGCGCTTGGACAACATGAACAAGCGGAGCAGGCCTTCTTGACGGCGGCCGATGCGGACAAGGACCGCGCGCGCCGCGACAAGACGCGCCTGCGCGCGGCGTGGTGTCGCTACCTGCGCAAGGACCCAAAGCGCGCGGCCGCGATGTTCTCGGAACTGGCGCGCACGTTCGAGGACGGGCCTGCCGCGGATGAAAGCAGCTTCATGGCCGCGCGCGCGAGCGAAGACGCGGGCGATCTGGCTGCGGCGCGCTCCGGTTACGAACGTTATCTGCAGCGCTTCGCGAAGGGCGAACGCCGCAGTGAGGCACTGCTGGCCAGCGCGCGCCTAGCCGACGGGCCCGAAGCCGTAGCCCGGCTGCAGTCAGCATTGAGCGAGCCCGGCGAGAAGGGCGTCGCCGCGGAAGCGCATTTCGAATTGGCCGAGCGCCTGTCGAAGGCCGGGTCGTTCGAGGAAGCCAGTGCCCACTATCGGGCCGTGCTCGAAGCCCAAGCCACGCCGGAGATCATGGCTTCGAGCCGCTACGGATTGGCCTGGTGTCAGTTCAGCTCCGATCAATTTGCGCCCGCCGTTTCAACGCTTGAGCCGTTGCTGGCGCTCGCCGCTTCCGATGCAAGTGCCGTGCGAGCGGAACTCGTCGAGGCCGCGCTTGAACTTGCGGTCTGGTCGAACGCGCGCCAGAAGAAAATCGACGCAGCCGTGCGCCAATGGAATGCGCTGGCGGCGCTGTCGAAGAATGAGCCGCGCGTCTGGGCCGCCGCGCGCACGTTGCTCGGCATGCTGGAAGGGGCAAACAGCGCCGGGCAGCGCGCGCAACTGCTCGCGAAGTGCACGAAATCCGCGAAGAGCCCCGGCGTGCTGGCGGAGATCGATGCCCTGCGCGCGCTCGACGCGCTCGGCGCGGGCGACCGCGATGGAGCGCTGAAGCTGCTCGATCGCGCCTGGCGCGGCGCGCCCGAGTCGGTCAGCGTGCGCGAGGCCGCATGCACCATCGGCGAAGCTGCGCTCACTTCGGATGACGCGGACACTGGTCGCCAGATCCTGCGCGCGCTGGCTCGCGATGAAAAAGCGCCGCGCGCCGATCGCGCGGTCTACCAGCTCGCCTTCGCGAGCCTTTCGGCCGGCGATCCACGCACGGCCGCGAAGGAACTGGCGCGCTTCAGCCAGCGCTTCGCCAAGTCGCCGCTTTGCACGCAGGCGCAGTTCCTGGAGGCAGAATCCGATTATCGCGCCGGCGATCTGGACCTTTCGCTCGCGCAGTTCGAGGCGCTCATGGGGCGCAAGCTCAGCGACGATTTGACGCCCAAGGTTCTCTTCCGCAGCGGCCTGCTGCACTGCCAGCGCGCGCGCTGGCCCGCGGGCGAGCAGGAATTGAAGCGACTGTTGGAGGAATACCCGAAATTCGAGAACTCACTCGAGGCCCGGCTGTGGCTCGGACGCGCGCAGGCGCAGCGCAAGGACGTCGCGCAGGCCCGCACGACATTGGACGCCGTCGCTTCCGCGGACAAGGGCATGCTGGGTGCGCAGGCGCGCCTTTCGCTCGGGGAGCTCGCGCTCGATAGCGGCGACACAGCCGGCGCCTTGTCGATGTTCCTGCGCGTCGCGGTGCTCTACTCCGACGTCGAGCTGATTGCAGCGGCCAATTGGGGCGCGGGCCGCGCCTTCGAGCGCAGCGGCGAGCCCGACAAGGCCGCGCAGAGTTACCGCGAACTCTTGGCCAAGGCGCCCAAGTCGCCGCTCGCAGCCGGTGCGCGCGAACGACTGGCTGCGCTGGCCTCGCGCTGAGTCTTTCAACCGATTCGTCAGCACCCAAGCCCCTTCAACCCAGTTCTGTTCCCCTAATCGCGCGGCCCAGGCCGCCAGGAGATTTCTGCTGTGATTGCATTCGCTCTCGCCACATCGACTGCCCAGGAAGCACCGATGCCGTCGCTGTGGGACCTTACGGTCAGCGGCGGACCGCTGATGTTCCCGCTTGCGCTGTGTTCTCTGCTCGCCTTGACCTATGCCATCGAGCGCAGCTTGCGCACGCGCGCCGGAGCGCTCGGCTCCGACACGTTCGGACGCACGTTGGTCGACGCCGTTCGGTCGGGCGGCGCAGCGGCCGGCCTCGTGCTGTGCGACGCCACGCGCACACCGCTGGCGCGTGTCCTGCGCGTGGCCCTCGAAGACCCGACACTCACGCGTGAATTGCGCGAGCGGCGGGTCGAGGACGTGGCCACCTTGGAGGTCCGCAAGCTGCAGGCCCAATTGCGGCCGCTGAACTTGATCTATCTCGTGGCGCCGTTGATCGGACTCTTGGGCACGGTCTGGGGCATGATCATCGCGTTTGCGACGATTGCCCTACGCAACGGCCAGGGCAAACCCGGCATGCTCGCCGAGGGTGTTTATCAAGCGCTGGTCACTACCGCCGCTGGCCTGGTGATCGCGATCCCGACCGTGATCGTCTACACCTGGCTGCGCGGCCGCGTCGAGCGCTTCGCGCGCCGCACGGAGGTCTGGTACATGGAACTGGATCGCGGCCTTGGCGGACAAGGAGCCTGACGTGCGCGTTCGCGATGACGAAGCGGGCGACGAGCCCGAATTCAGCATGGCGCCGATGATCGACGTCGTGTTTCAGTTGTTGATCTTCTTCATGGTTGCGACCAGCGTCGCGAGCCAGGAGAAAGAACTGGGCGTTGAGTTGCCCACGGCCCAGTCCGGCGAGGCGGCCGGTGGCTCGCCGCAGGAGCTGTTGATCAACGTCTTCAGGGACGGACGAGTTTCACTGGAAGGTCGCTCGATGGGAACGGGCGAATTAAAGCGCGAGCTGGCCAAGGCCGCGCTCGCGAATCGATCCACGCAGGTGACGATTCGCGGCGATCGCCTGGCCAGTCACGAACGCATCGTCGCGGTCATGGATGCTTGTGGTGTCGCCGGCCTCTCGAACCTTGCGCTTGGCACGCGCGATTAGGAAACCATGCAAGCCCCCAGCCCTCGTTTCGTCGGAAGTCTCGCCCTGCTCGGCGCGCTCGCGTTCTGCGCGTGGCTGTGGAGCGCGCCCTGGCGCGGCGGCGGATTCTCGGACGGGCAGCACGCGTTGCCTGTGGACACGGCCCTGCGTTACGCGACCTGGGGCGCGCCGGAAGCTGCACTTTGGAGCGGGCTTCCCAAGCACATCGACGGGCGGGTGGCACTTTCCCCGGACGGACACTGGCTGGTCTGGGCGAGCCAGGCGGAGGCGGCAAGCACGGCGGCCGCGCACGATCTGTTCGTCGCTGAGTTGCGCAACGGCCAGCTTGGCCAGG
>JAYUOR010000241.1:0-4402 GCA_043760765.1 Planctomycetota bacterium
CCTGCGCGAACAGCCAGGCAGGACTGGGCGGGCCACCCTCACCTCGCCTGCCGCTGGAGATTGGGCGCAGAGCATTGCCCGGGGGCCTCAGTCTCGAACTTCCACTTGCGCGACAGGCTCGTGCGCACCTATAGTTGGACATTAGAGACATTCGATATCCGGTATAGGACGCCCACCCCACCAAGCCATGTTGACAGGAACCACCGAGCTTGCCTTGCGCGCGCTGATCCTGTTGGGCTTGCGCGGTGGCAGCGAACCGGTTTCACCACGCCGGTTAGCTTCGACACTGGGTTGTTCGCCGACCTACCTGGGCAAAACGCTCGGGCACCTCGTGAAGAGCGGGATCCTGCGCTCGAGTCGCGGCACCCGCGGCGGCGTGATCATCGCGCGTGAACCTGCGGGGATCACGCTGCTCGAAATCGTCGAGAGCTGCCAGGGTGCGATCCTGGGCGACTACTGCGAAGGTGTCGCCTCCGATGAAGTCGCGCTGTCCTGCCGCTTCCACCGAGTGATGGCGCAGTTGCACGAACACCTCGTGCGCGACCTAGGCGGCTGCACGCTGGCGGAATTGCTGGCCTGTCCGGCGCCCGCCTTCCGCAAGGGCAAGCGCGGCCGCTCGAGTTGCCGCATGGCGCTCAGCGACGCGACCAGCGTCACCCGCTCGCGTACCCAGGCAGCCAAACCGCGCTGACCATGCAGCCCTTCCAAAGCTACGGTCTTTGCCATGAGCGAATACGGATAAGTGCTATCTCCTTTCGCTGTATTACACCGTACCCTCAGTCCCAGGCTCCAAGCGCGAACCCGATCCAGGCCAGAACATGAGCACACTCGAGCGATTCGACCCCGAAGACGAGCAGCAGTGGAGCCAGACTGGCAAGCGGCGCGCGAACCGCAACCTGTGGATCTCGATCCCCTGCCTTCTGTGCGGCTTCGCGGTCTGGATGTACTGGTCGATCATCACCGTCCAGATGCAGAAGCTCGGCTTCGTCTTCGACGCGGATCCTGGCCGGAACAAGGAGCTCTTCTACGCGCTCAGCGCAATCGCCGGTCTCTCGGGCGCGACTCTGCGCATCCCGAACTCGTTCCTGATCGCGCTCAGTGGCGGCCGCAACGTCGTCGCCGTCACGACGGCGCTCTTGATCCTTCCGGCACTCGGCACGGGCCTCGCCCTGCGCGACCCGAACACGAGCTACGTGGTCTTCGTGATCCTGGCCGCGCTTTCCGGCCTCGGCGGCGGCGCCTTCGCGTCGTCGATGTCGAACATCAGTTTCTTTTTTCCCAAGCGCATGCAGGGCCTGGCGCTCGGGCTCAACGCGGGGCTCGGCAACCTCGGCGTCAGCGTGATGCAGATCTTGCTGCCCTTTGTCATGGGGTTCGCGCTGTTCGGCTCCATCGGCGGAGCCGGCCGAGCCTTGGGCAGCAGCACGACCTGGATCCAGAACTGCGGCCTGGTCTGGGTACCGATCCTCGGCACGCTCGCGATTCTGGCCTGGCTGGGCATGGACAACCTGCCGCAACACAAGACCAGCGGGACCGTGATGGCGCTGGCGCGCATGCTCGGCCTCTTGGTCTTGGGCTTCGCCGGCGCGGGCGCGGGACTGTACTTGCTCGTCGGACAGCACTGGAACATGTGGCTGGTCCTGCCGTTGACGATCGTGTTCACGCTCGGTCTTCTGCGGTTTCTGACGCCGAGCGCGGTCAAGCAGAGCCTCACGCGCCAGTTCGCGATCTTCCAGAACAAACACAACTGGGTGATGACGTGGCTCTACGTCATGACTTTTGGATCGTTCATTGGCTACTCGGCGGCTTTCCCCAAGCTGATCCAAGACGTCTTCGGTTATCTGCCCGGCGGCGCGGTCAATCCGGACGCGCCCAATCCCTTCGCTTACGCGTGGCTCGGGCCCTTCGTCGGTTCGATCGCGCGTCCGCTCGGCGGCTTTGTCTCCGACAAGCTCGGCGGCGCGCGTGTCACGCATTGGGCCACGCTCATCATGATCGCGGCCGCGGTCGGAGCGGCGATGTGCATCAAGGCCGCGTCGGGAGCGGCGCATCCCGAGCTGTACTTCAGCTGGTTCCTCGCGCTGTTCCTGCTCTTGTTCGTGATGGCCGGCATCGGGAACGGCTCGACGTTCCGGATGATCCCGATCATCTTCTCCAAGGAACTCGCCGGCCCCGTGCTGGGCTGGACTTCGGCGGTCGCCGCCTATGGCGCCTTCATCATCCCGAATGTCTTTGGAGCGCAGATCAAGGCGCACACGCCTGAGAACGCGCTGTATGGATTCGCGGCCTACTACGTGACCTGCCTTGTCGTGAACTGGTGGTTCTACGCGCGCAAGGGAGCTGAAGTGCCGTGTTAGGAGGCGCCCCTATGTCCGATCGCTGGATGATACGTCGCGCAGCCGCGTGCGCGCTTCTCGCCGTGGCTCCGCTCGCGTCGGCGCAGCAGACATCTCCGCCGGCCGCCGAGCCGCCTCTACAAACGCCCGTGGCTCAAGTGCCTGATACAGCGGCGCGGTTCTACGCAAGCCGTTGCACCGGCTGCCACACGATTGGTCGCGGCGCTCTCACCGGCCCCGACCTGACCACGGCGATTGCATGGCCGGAGGCGGACCTCGAGAAAGCGATCCTGCGCATGCAGGAGAAGGCTGGAGCCTTCACCAAAGACGAGCTCTCGGGACTGATCGCGTTGCTGAAGGACGCAGCGGTCAAAGCGCGCGTCGCGGCGGAGCAGGCGCGCATCGCGCAGCAGTTCGCGCTGAAGCTTGCGCCAGCGGACGCAGCCATCGGCGAAAGACTGTTCTTTGGCCGGGAACCGTTCAGCAACAGCGGCATGGCCTGCATCGCTTGTCACGAACAGGGCGAGCTTGGAGGCGGCACGCTCGGACCGAATCTGTCCGGTATCTACGCTCGCATGGGCGAGGCCGGCCTCCTGTCCGCGCTCGAGAAGGCGCCGTTCAAGGTCATGGGTCCGCTGTATCGGAACAAGCCACTGACGCCCCAGGAAATCGTCCACCTGACCTGCTGGCTGAAGTCCGTGGACTCGAACACAACGTTGCCCGGCCGCGATCCGCTCGGCCCGGCGGCGGCGTCGCTCGCCGCATTGTTCATGGGCGTGCTGGTGCTCGGAACTCGCAAGTCACAGCGCACGGGCGCGCGTCAATCGCTCAAGAGGAAAACACGGTCATGACCTGGATCCAGGACATTTTCGATCCCGAGCGCCGCACCTGGGAAGACTTTTATCGCAATCGCTGGGCCTCCGACCGCATCGTGCGCAGCACGCACGGCGTGAACTGCACCGGCTCGTGCAGTTGGAACATCCACGTCAAGAACGGAATCGTGACCTGGGAAATGCAGGCGCTCGACTACCCGATCTTCGATCGCAAGATCCCGCCTTACGAGCCGCGCGGCTGCCAGCGCGGGATCTCGTACTCCTGGTACATCTACAGCCCGCTGCGCGTGAAGTACCCGTACGGCCGCGGCGTGCTGCTCGACTTGTGGCGCGCGGCCAAGCGCGAACATGGCGGCGATGCCGTGGCCGCGTGGAAGTCGATCGTTTCCGACCCCGTGAAACGCAAGAGTTATCAGCGCGCGCGCGGCAAGGGCGGGTTCCGGCGCATGTCGTGGGAAGAGGCCAACGAGTTGCTCGCGGCGGCCAATATCTCGACGATCCAAGAGTACGGCCCCGACCGCATCGCGGGCTTCTCGCCGATCCCGGCGATGTCGATGGTGAGCTACGCCTCGGGCGCGCGCTTCATGCAGCTACTCGGTGGCGTCAGTCTTTCGTTCTACGACTGGTACTGCGACCTGCCGCCCGCCTCGCCGGAAATCTGGGGCGAGCAGACCGACGTGGCCGAGAGCGCGGACTGGTACCACTCCGACTTCATCGCGATCGTCGGCTCGAACGTGTTGATGACGCGCACGCCCGACGCGCACTTCCTGGTCGAGGCGCGCCATCGCGGGGCCAAGGTCGTGGTCTTCGCGCCCGACTTCAACCAGACCGCCAAGGTCGCGGACGAGTGGGTTCCGATTCACCAAGGGCAAGACGGCGCCTTCTGGATGGCGGTCGGACACGTGATGCTCAAGGAAGCGTACGTCGACAAGCAAGTCCCCTATTTCGTCGACTACGTCAAGACCTACACGGACGCGCCGTTCCTGGTCAGGCTCGAGCCGCACGCCGACGGCACGTTCACGGCCGGATCGCTGCTGCGCGCGAGCGAGCTTGCGGAAACGGCCATGATCGAGAACGCCGAATGGAAAACCTTCGTGCTCGATGCCTCGGGCGCGCTGAAGTTGCCTTCGGGAACCGTCGGCCATCGCTGGCAGAAGAAAAAGGGCGAGTGGAACCTCGATCTGCGCGAGCCGACGACCGGCGAAGCCATCGAACCCGTGCTGTTCCTCGGCT
>JAYUOR010000242.1:0-4401 GCA_043760765.1 Planctomycetota bacterium
GAGTTCACGCTGCCGTTCGATCCCGCGACTGATTCGTACGCGACGAGGGCTGGGCCTTCGGTCCCACGGAAACGACCTGGAAGTTCTCAGAGTCTGAAAAGCTCTTTTCGCCATTCATCTCCGGCGCCCAGAGGCTCTCTAACGGCAATACGTTGATTTGCGAGGGCGCGCGCGGTCGAGTGCTCGAGGTCACCCGAGGCGGAGAAATCGTCTGGGACTTCTACAACCCTTTGGGCGGCGAGGTCAAACCCTCCGAACAGGCCGGCAACGCACCGAAGAAATCCTTGTTCCGTGCGACGCGCATCGCGATGGATCATCCAGGTCTGGCCGGCAAGAAGTTCTAGCGGGCGTCGACTTCTCGAAAAGATTTCGGCCGCGCGGGTCTCGAGGGCCCCACGCGGCCGGTGTTGTTTCGCTAAATTCGCCGCTCAGGCCGGCTGCGGCGCGGCGGAGAACGTCGTGCCTCGCGCCAGAGCCGCCAGGCGATTCCAGTCCTCGAACCAGGCGAGCGCCTGCGCAATCAGGATCGGCACGCCGACGATCGCCCCGAACACCGTGACGCACAAGACGGCGCCGGTGATCCACAGGCCGAAGTGCCAGTCGTCCGATTTCACTGCCGGGTAGTTGGCCACAGACGTCGCGAGCGAAGGCACGAGCGCCTGGATCGCGAGATCGCGCAGGCGCAGGGTTTCGCGCAGCAAGAACGCGCCGACGATCACAGCCCCCACGAGCACGGGCCAGCCGAGTCCAATGGGCAGGCTCACCACGCCGAAGGCAGTGACACCGAGGAAGATCCAGAACAGAGTCTCCGCGTTGCTGGAGTGGACGCGCGCGAGCCGACGATAGACCCGCATCGTGCGGTAGAAGCTGAAAATGCCCCACAGGCTCAACGTGGGGATCGACAGGAACACCGTCGGCCAGCCCGCGACCGGATCGAGTTCGTTCGGCCGGATGACCTGGGGGGCGCTGTTCGCGGCGGGCAGCGCCACGGCCGGTCGCGAAGCCGGCGTGGTAGCTGCCGGGCCCTGCGCGGCGGGCCAGCTGACATCGGCGAGCTCGGACACCGATCCGATGGGGGACCAGCGCGTCTCGCCCTCCGCGCAGACCAGCCCGTCTGCGCGCAGCTTGCCCTCAGCGACAAGCGCCGCGAGCGGCGCTTTTTCGAACGGGCCCCAGGTCTTGTCGTCGTGACCCACCATCCACCAGCGTTTGGTTTCCAACTCGTTATCTCCGGCTCGGGCGTTTTTTGGTCGTGCTCGCGAGGACAGGGGCCGAAGGGACCCGAGCTTCCAGGCGCAATAACAGGCCACTGCGCCAGTCCGCGGCGCCTATTTCGCTGATGCTGGAGCCGCAACGGCGATAGCGCCGACATCTATATAGTGATGCTGCCAGGGCACGCTCTCTGGACCCGAATCGTCCATGGCCAACGAACCCGCCAAACTTCACGCGAGCGCAGTTCTGCCGGAGATCCCGGGCTATCGCCTCGAGTCCGTGCTCGGGCGCGGGGCGACGGGCACGGTCTATCGGGCGGTCCAGCTGGCGGTCGATCGCGAGGTCGCGATCAAGGTGCTGCACCCCGAATACGCCGGCCCCAATGCCGTGCGCCGCCTGCAGCGCGAGGCCCGCACGACCGCGCGTCTGGCGCACCCCGGGATCGTCTCGGCGATCGACATGGGGCAGGCGAATGGCATGTGGTGGTACGCGATGGAACTGGTCGACGGGCCGGCGCTGTCGGCGCTCCTGCGCGAGAAGGGACGACTGACCGAACGCGAGGCACTACGCCTGTTCATCCCGCTCTGCGAAGCGCTGGAGCATGCGAACGAACAGGGCGTGGTCCACCGCGACATCAAGCCGGCGAACATCCTGGTCGACGCCCACGGCCGCGCGCGGCTGGTCGACCTGGGTCTGGCGTTCAGCGAGGACGATCCGCTGCTGACGAAGTCGGGCGGGACCTTGGGAACGCCGCACTACCTATCGCCCGAGCAGGCGCGTAATCCCGGCGCGGTCGACGTGCGCTCCGACATCTGGTCGCTCGGCGCCAGCATGTTCCACGCGATGTGCGGACGGCCGCCGTTCACGGGGGAGAGCGTGGCAGAAATCCTCTCGGGTGTGCTGTACGCCCACATCCCCGACCCACGTGAACTCGAACCCAGGCTCTCTCAAGGGATGGGCCTGGTGTTGCGCAAGTGTCTGACGCGTAGCACCGAGAAGCGCTATGGCTCGCCCAGCGAACTGTTGCGCGACCTCGAGGCGTTGCGTGAACGCCGCGCGGTGCGCGTATCCGCGCGCAACCTCGATCCCGTGGCAGGCGAGGCCGATCGGCGGCGGCGCAATCTTTGGATCGGCGCAGGCATCACGCTCGCGTTTGCCATCGCCGCTTTCACCTGGTGGCGCCCTTGGGCCGCGAGCATCCCCGAGGGCGAGACTCAACACGCGTCCCACGCGGCCTGGGCACCTCTCGAAGCGATTCTCGCCGCTGCTGCCTCGCAGGACCGACGGGCTCCCGGCAATGCCTTGGCGAGGTTGGATGAACTCAGCGACAAGGAGCTACCGCCCGAATACAGGCCGGACTATTGGGCAGCGCGAGCAAGCATCCAGGGCAGGTTCGATACGCAGATAGCCGACGAGCGCAAGCGCATCGTGCGCGACTACGAAAAGGCGTTTTCGATAGATCGCGATTTCGTGAGTGCCGCCGCGCTCGTGTCCCCGCAAGTGGAGATGCGACTGATGCGCGATCTTGGAGCGAACGATCGCCAACGCGAGACCGTGAAGGATCGCCTGCGATTCGACGAGCTGCGCGAGCAGGTCGAGAGTGACGAACAGACTGCGTTGGACAGGTTCCTGAAACAGGTCAACGCTCACTACGACAGCGTCGTTCTGCCCCAGGCTCGCAGTGCCGTGGCTTCCGGAGCGTGGCTCGCTGCGCTCAGCCTGATGCAGCGCGACGTGCGCGAGATCCTGAACGCAGCGGGAATCAGTGCCCGCGGACTGACGCCAGCCAAAGTGGAAGAAAGGCTTGCCAGCGTACGCCTGCTCAAGGTGGATTCCGAGGCCGACGTGATCACCAGGGCCTGGCAGGCCAAGGACGCGGAACTTGAACGGGCGGTGATCGCGCATCAGCAGGCGATCGAAGTGGAATTGCGCCGGCGCGTTCTTGGGGAAGACGCGGCCCTGGCCATCGATGCCGCGTACGAAAAGGAACTGCTGCGAAGTTCGCTGCGCAGAGATCAGATGCTGCTGGCGGTTTCCGACAAGTCGCACGCCGCTCTCGATCGCGCGCGCAGCGAATTGTCCAGGTTGCAGGAAGAGCTTCTGGTCACGGATGCGCGCGAGGAACTCAGCGCGGTCGAAGAGCAGCTTGCTCCGCTGTGGAAAGAGCGCCGATACTCCGAGATCGCGGCTGCATGGAGCAAGCGATTGGACGAAGACTGGTTGCGTCCCGCGCACGCTCAGATCGAGCAGCTCATGGGCGAGGCCATCCTGCTCGACGGCCTGCTCGCGCGCGCCGTGCGCGGACTTGGCAAGCCTGGCCTCGACTCGATCCTGGTCGGTTCGATCTCTCACACAGGCCGCATTCAGCTCGGCCCCGATCCGCTGCGCGACGGATTCCAACTGGAATTCGGAGGCAAGTCGGAAGTCTTTGCGCTGCGCGAACCACGGCTCGATCCGCAGGCCAAGCTGCTCGTTCCGGGCAGCATTGAACGACTGGCCGGTCTTGGCGTTGACCCCAAGGACGAACCGAACAGCGTCGACCGGCTCGTGCGCGCGCTGTTCCGCTTCCGCGAAGGCGACGCCGACGCGGCGCTCAAAGTTTTCAATTCCGGACCTTTGCCGCGCGAAAGTCACGCGGCGTTGGTCGCGGATCTGGAATCACGATTGAATCAGGCGCACGGCGAGCTTTCCGCCAAAGCTCTGGAGCGCGAGCAGGATGCGCAGGTCATCTACAACCTGATCCAGCGTGAGCGGGCGCACACGCGCGAGACAGACCGCATCAAGCGCATCACCGATTTGTTGAACGGATACGGCGACACAGAATTCGTGCGCGGACACGAGCTCGAGTTGCGCGACTTGCGCAGCTCGCTTGCGACCTCCGTCAGGCTCACGCCAGAAGCTCAGTTGCTAAAGCTCTATGGGGCGAAATTCACCAGCTTCCCGCGCAGCGAGCGCGCGCTGCTGACTTACAACTGCGGCAGCGAGGCGTTTCCGCGCTGGAGCATGGGCGACTGGAACCGGGGCATCGATGGCTGGTCGGCCGGCCGCAAGCACTCGAGAGCCGATCTGGAAGACGGCACGCTCTGGCCGCGGCTTCTGCTCGAGGACCCCTTGGATCTCGATGCCGCCATGAGCGTCGAGATCGAATGGGAGCAATTGCAGAGCTCAGGCCCTCCGCAGCGTTTCATC
>JAYUOR010000243.1:0-4397 GCA_043760765.1 Planctomycetota bacterium
GCGATGTCGCTGTTGCGCAGTGTGACGTCGGAGCATGCCAGCGCACCCGAAGCGTCGCGTGCATGCTACGTGCAGGGTTCGGTGCACCTTTTTTCGGGCGATCTCGAAGCAGCGGAGGCTGACTACTCGAACGTGCTCGAGAAGTTTTTCGGCGACCGCAACTACTTCGGCAAGGCTCTCGATCAGCGCGCGAACGTGCGGCGACACTTGCTGCGCACGCCGGACGCGGTCGCCGACATGGGCCGCTGGATCAAGGAAATCGGCGCACCTGCGGACCTGCTGGCGAAGATGAAGAGTCAGCTTGCGCGCGCGCAACTGCTCGACAAACCCGCACCGGTCTACAAAGGCGAGATGTGGTACAGCGGCGATCCGATGCCGCTCGAAACACAGCTCGGCGCGGTAGTCGCGATCTACTTCTTCGCCACCTGGTGTCCGAACTGCGAGAAGGAACTGCCCTTTGTTCTCGATCTTCAGCAGCGCTATGAACCCCTCGGCGTGCGTTTCGTCGGCGTCGTGAACAAGAGCAAGGGCCAGACGCCCGACGTCGTGCGCGCGCACCTGGTCGAGAAGCGCATCCCGTTCACGGTCATGCAGGACAACGGCGCGACGAGCAACACATATAAGGTAGAGGCGATCCCGATGCTGGCGCTGGTGGACCGCTTCGGAAACTTGCGCTGGATCGACAATCCCTCCAGTCTCGCGGAATCGACGATCCAGCGCATCGTCAACGAGGGTCTCGAGCCGCCGCCCAAGAAGTAGGCGCGCGCCGTGCGCCCGTTCTCAGGACTGGAACTGGCCCGGGCCGGCCAAGGATCTGAGTGCTGCCCAAGTCGCGCGCCACGCGCTAAGCTTTGCGACTCATTCGGCGCCCCCAGAGTTCCGCTTCCCCTGAGGATTCTCTCGCATGGACCTGAAGTCGATCCCGCGTTTTCGCAACGACCCCATCCTTGTCCTGATTTTCGGGTTCATCACCTGCGGCCTGTACTTGATCTACTGGAACATCAAGGCTGCGGAAGTGCTCAATGGAGTGGCGGGCCGGCAGATCATTTCGATGCCCGTCGCCGTGATCGCGGGCTGCTGTTTCCCGGTGAACCTTTATTTCTACTACATGGCCGGCCAGGCCATGGAAGACCTAGGCAAGGCGATTGGTCGCGCGGATGCGCTCAAGGACAAGAGCACGCTGCTCGTCGTGCTGGGGTTCTTCGTTCCGGCCGTGTCCGCGATGATCGTTCAGGGACACTTGAACGAACTCGATGACGTCCAGAACAAACTCAGCTGAAGCGGGGCTCGACCGGCGAGCGATTCGCTTTCGGTGGGGCGTGTGCGCGACAGCCGCGCTCATTCTCGGCGCGAGCTTTGCCTACGCGCCCTGGGTGAGCGGCGGCCCTGTGCTGTGCGGGTCGCGATTGTTCTTCGGGATCCCCTGCCCGGCCTGCGGCCTAACGCGCTCGTTTTGCGCAATGACGCACGGCGCGTTCGGCGAAGCGTTCGGCTTCCATCTTTTCGGTCCGCTGCTCTTCACGCTGACCGCGCTCGCGATTCCGGTCTCGATCCTGGAGTTGCGCCGCGGCCGCCGTTTCGAGTGGCTGGCTCGCATCGCGTTTTCTCCGCGTGTGGCGTGGGTCTTCGCCAGCCTGTTCGTGAGTTATCACATCACGCGGCTCGTGCTCGAGGCAAGGTCTGGCGAACTCGCCATATCGATGAGTCATTCCGTGTGCGCCACGGCCTGGCGAGCGTTGCTCGGGCCGCCGGCCGGACTGCTTTGAGCGTCACCTCGCCCGTACGGTGCCAGGCACCGGATGGGCACCAACGACCGACGCTGACTGCGCCTGCGCGACCGGCCTCGCAAGCTATTCATGGCGCCGTGGGGCTCACGCTGCGAAGGTGAATTCCAGGTCCGCCGACAACGTCGAGATGTTCGAGTGGCGAAGGGCTTGTCACGGCCCCAGGCCTGAGGGAGTGTCAGCGGCAATGCAGCTTTGAACAACACCGCGCTTTCCAATGCGCCGCAATTCAGCGCGTGACTGTGATGCGCGCTGGACAGCGGCTCTCCCCTTTCACTAATTTTCGGGGATGCGCCACCAGCCCCTTGCCGCGTTCCTTGCTCCGGATGAGCCGCTCGCCCAGCGCCTGGGTGTTCTCGCCGTCTGCATCCTCTTCGGCGCCTGGATGATTTTCGTTGGTCGCGCCAACGTGCGCACGAAGCAGGCGGAAGAAACGGGCAGTCGGGCGGCCATGCTCGCGGTGCTCGGGAAATCAGGTGAGATGAAAGGCCGCTCCGCGGTCTGGATGGGTTGGATCCGCATCGTCATCGGAGTGCTCGCGATCGCGTTCGGCTTCGTGTTCTTCTTCTTCGGGGCCTTCCTCAAAAAGTAAGCGCAGCTTCGCTCAATCTTCCATGCGACGGGACGCGTTCTGGAACAAGAATCTCCAGTGCAGCCCCATGCCTGTGAGCACCGCGAGATGCCACAGTTCGTGCGCACCGAAAATCCCGGGCACGAGTGTCGGCCAATCCAGTCCCAGCAGGATCGCGCCCAGCGAGTAGGCCACTCCGCCGAGCAAGAGCAACGCGATCTGCGCCGTGCCGATGCGACGCCAGACGATCAAGCCGGAGAGACTCGCGATCCACCCGAGCAGCAGGTAGACGCCGGTCCCCAGTCCGCGCGGGAGTTCTTCGTAGAAGATCGAGAACAGCGTGATGCCGGTCGCCGCGATCAGCCACATGGCCAGCAGCACACCCCAGCGCGCGACGCCGCGGAAGAACAGTCCTTGGACCGGTGTGTGCGTGCCCGCGATCAGGATGAAGATGGCCGCCTTGTCGTGACGGCCGAGCACGTCGCGCGCAGCGCCTTCGCCCTGCAGCATGTGGAATACGCCGCTCATCGAAATCAACAGCACACAGGCGAAGGCGTAGACGGCGAGCAAGGCCACGCGCCGCCCATCGCCGTGCGCCTTGTGCAAGAGCGGAATCGCGAGCAGTGCAAAGACCAGCGCCCCGAACAGGTGAACCATGGCGCTGAATGGTTCGAAGAATCCAGGCAGCGGCACGACCTGCATGCCGACATTTCTAGTGCTGCCGCGCGGCCGACTGCATACGTTCATGGTCGTAGTTCGCCCAGCCGTGCGCGCGGTCGCGGTCTCGTCAGCGCCCGTGCACTCTCCCAGGAAGCCGGCGCATAGGCCCGCGCAACGCAAGTGCGACGTTTTCAAGGCCCAGAATGGGCCGGCCAGCGAGGAGAAATTTTCATCCGCTCGATGAATCCAGGCACCGGCGGGTCCCGAAGAGCACCCAGTACGGAACCAACCCCATCCGCCAAAGGGCACTGAACCAAGTTCACCTCACTCAACTCACTCCCATGAAAACTCTTTCGATCCTCACGCTCGGCTTTCTTTGCGCTGCCCTTCCCATGTTCGCCAGCGCGGGCGACAACAAGACCTGCTCCAGTTCGACCGCAGCCTACGTCGGCGATGGCAAGACCATCGTTGACACCGCGGTCGCAGCCGGCCAATTCAACACCCTGGCCGCGGCGCTCAAGGCCGCCGGCCTCGTCGACGCGCTCCAGGGAGCAGGCCCGTTCACGGTTTTTGCGCCGACCGATGCGGCCTTTGCGAAGTTGCCTAAGGGAACACTCGAGGGCCTGCTCGATCCCAAGGCGAAGTCGACGCTGAGCGCAATCCTGACCTATCACGTCGTGTCCGGAACGGTGAAGGCCGAGCAGGTGGTCAAGCTCAAGAACGCGACCACGCTCAACGGACAGCGCATTGACATCGTCGTCGACGACCGCGGCGTCTCGATCGACGGCGTGCGCGTCACGAAGACCGACATCGTCTGCTCCAACGGCGTCATCCACGTCATCGACGCGGTGCTGATGCCCGAGACCAAGACGATCGTCGGTGTCGCCGACAGTGCCGGGATGTTCAAGACCTTGCTCGCCGCCGCGAAGGCCGCCGGCCTCGTCACTGCGCTCGAGGGCGATGGGCCGTTCACGATCCTCGCGCCGACCGACGAAGCCTTCGCGAAACTGCCTGCCGGCACGGTCGAGGGTCTGCTGAAGCCCGAGAACAAGGAAAAGCTCGCGAGCATCCTGAAGTACCACGTGATCCCGGGACGTTTCTACGCCGACCAAGTGGTCAAGCTCGAAAAAGCGCCGACGCTGCTCGGTCGCGAAGTCTCGATCAAGGTTGAAGGCCGCAAGGTCATGGTCGGCGGCGCCAATGTGATCAAGACCGATATCGAGGCCAAGAACGGCGTCGTGCACGTGATTGACAGCGTGATTCTCCCTCAGTGATCCTGACCCCCTCCACAACCCGTTCTTGATCTCGAGCCAGCTGCGTGTCTTCCAAGGCACGCAGCCGGCCGATTGGGTTGAATGTGAACTCTTTGGCAAGTTCGATTG
>JAYUOR010000244.1:0-1771 GCA_043760765.1 Planctomycetota bacterium
GTCGGACGCGAGGCCGAACTCCAAACGATCGAAGATCACTATCGGCGCGCGATCGGGGATCCGTCCTCGCAGTCGGTCACGTCGGCGCGCGGCGGCGCACTCATGCTGCGCGGCTCGGTCGGCAGCGGGAAGTCGCGTCTGATGAGTGCGTTCGCGGCCCGAGCGCGCGCCTCGGATCATCCGCCGCTCTACTTGTACGGCCGCTGCTCGGCGCACGAGGAGGACCGGCCTTGCGGCCCGGTGCTCAGGCTGATGCTGCGTTGGCTGCGCTTGCCGCCGCAAACCACGCAAATTGGGTCGCGCGAACGCGCAGCCCTGGAACGCGCCGCGCCCCCGAAGGAAGCCCAGACATTGGCGCGCGCGCTCGACAGCCGATTTTCCGGCACAAGCGAAACCTCGGTCGCGGCCGCGCTTGCGCGCTGGCTGGTGCTGCTTGCCAAGCGCGGTCCCGTGATGGTCTTCGTCGACGACATCAACTTCGCCGACGAAGGCACGCTCAGCGTCTTCCTGCGCGTGGCGGAAGAGCTCTCCGACAAGCCGCTGTTCCTTGTCTTGGGCCAACGCCTGCACGATGGCGTGAACAACGCGCGCATGCAGGAGCAACTCGAGCGCGCGCTCGAATCGCGTCAGCTCAGTGCACACGTCGAACTCGGGCCCCTCGACGAGTCGGCGGTCGGTGATCTCGTCACGCGCCTCTTCCACCATTCGGCGCCGCGCCTGCGGATCGCGCAGGTCCTCTTTCAGCGCAGCCGCGGCAACCCTGGAATGATCGGGGAAATCCTGCGCGGCTTGATGCAGCGCGGCGAGGCCTACGCGCATCCCGAGGACCCCGACGGAAAAGCACTGGCCCTGGCCCTGGCTCCGGAGCGGCTGCCGCTGCCGGAGTCCTTGCCGATGTTGATCAACCAGCGCTATCAGAAACTGCCGCCCGAGGATCGGCGTTGGTTGCAGCGCTTGTCGATCGTCGGCGGAAGGATCAGCACCGAATTCCTGCTGCGCGCGTTCCAGCCGGTCAGCGAGGTCGAGTTGGCGGAAGTGCTTGGTCGCATGGTGCAGGGCGGGTGGATCGTGCCGGCCGGCGATCGGTTCCGTTTCGCCCGGCCGGCGCTGCGCGAAGCCGTGTATCGTGCGATTCCCGAAGACAGCCGAGCCAGGCTGCACGCGCAAGCGGCTCGCGCACTCGCGCCCGGCCGCAGCAAGAGCCTGAGCCTTGCCGATGCATTCCAGCGCGCGTTCCATTTGCGCGCAGCCGGCGATCCGACGGCATTGTTGGCCGTGCTGCGTCCACTGCTCCTGGTCCTGATCCGGCGCGGTCAGACGCAGCGCATCCACTCGATCGCGCGCTGGGGAATCGAGGCGCTCGACAAGCTGGGACGCACCAAGGCGCGCGAAATCCTGCGCATCGAATTCCTCGAAGCCGCCGCCGATTCGGCCGACCGGCTGGGCAACCGAGAGGAACAGCGCGCCTGGCTCGATCAGCTTTCCGATCTGGAATTGTCGCCGGAGACGGACGCAGCCTCGCTCGCGCGCGTCTACCTGCTGCACGGCCGCCACGCGATCTCCACCGGACAGTACGGACTCGCGCGCGGCTTCCTGAAGAACGCGGTGGAACTGGCCACGCGCGCCGGAAACGTTTCGGTGCTCGTGTCCGAAGCCAAGCGCCGCCTGTCGGCCGTGCAGGCCCACGTCGGTGAACTCGGACCCGCGCGCGCACTGGCGAAGAGCGCCCTGGAGCATGCCGAGCATGATCCCCAGCGCGCCGTCGCGCGCC
>JAYUOR010000245.1:0-4390 GCA_043760765.1 Planctomycetota bacterium
GAGGTGCGCGAAGGACTCGCGCGCGACGGCAGCGTGCGCTGGAGTTTCAGGCTCGAGGTCCTGCGCGGCGAATACGCCGGGCGGACGGCGGGCTGGGACGCGTTGACCTGGAGCGAGCGTGGCATCCCGCGCGTCAAACGCACGCTGGCCGTGCTCGGCCTCGACGTGCGCGGCGAGATCGACATCGAGCCGAACGAGTTGGTCGGCCTGGGCGCGCGCGTGAGCTTCGAATCCGAGGAGCGCGAGGATGCCCTGACCGGCAATCGAATCGCGCGCCTGCGCGTACCCTACTCGGGTTATGCCTCGCTCGAGGACCTCGACTCGTCCGCACGGGACAATGGCCGCGGCGATGGCGGCGAGCGCCCCGCCGGAGCTCTGAAGACCGACGAACGCGAGTACGACGATCCGTTGGACGTTGACGGGCACCGTCCCGCGTGACGAAATGGCGCCATGTCCGACCCCGCAGCGCGCTCGCACCAGCCCAGCAACGAATCGATCCAGGATCTGTTGCGCGTAGCCTTCGCTGCGTTGGAACTCGCGCACAGCCCTTATTCGAAGGTCCGGGTGGGGGCAGCCTTGATCAGCACCGACGGCCAGGTCTTCACGGGTTGCAACATCGAGAATGCGAGTTACGGTCTGACGATCTGCGCGGAGCGCGTCGCGGCGGTCAAGGCGATCTCGTCGGGGGTCACGCGCTTTGAGTCGATCGCCATTGCCTCGAGCCTCGACGCGCCGATGATGCCCTGCGGCGCCTGTCGCCAATTCCTGAGCGAGTTCGCGCCGGACTTGTTCGTGGTGGTCCAAGGCAAGTCCGGGCCGCGCTTCCAGTCGCGCATGTCCGAACTTCTGCCGAACGCGTTTGGCCCGCGCGATCTGAGGTAATCCACGTGGTGACTCGCAAGGATGCCGCGAGCCGCGCGGCCGAGTTGAGGAAGGAACTGCTGCGGCACGACCGTCTTTATTACGTCGAAGCCGCGCCGCTGATCACGGACGCGGAGTACGACGCGCTCTTCTTTGAGCTCAAGCAGCTTGAAAGCGAGCATCCCGAACTCGTCGTGCCCGACAGTCCGACACAACGTGTCGGAGCGCCGCTGCCCGAAGGCCAGGGCTTTGCCCAGGTGGCGCACGGCAGTCCGATGCTCTCGATCGACAGTCTGTTCGACGAGGATGAAGTGCGCGAGTTCGTCAAAGGCATCGCGCGTTTCCTGAAGCTCGGCGACGCCGAAGAACTCGAGTGGGTGGTCGAACCTAAATTCGACGGCGTGTCGGCCTCGCTGCGCTACGAGGACGGCGTCCTGGTCCGCGGATTGACGCGCGGCGATGGAATCGTCGGCGAGGATGTCACCGCGAACCTGCGCACGATTCGCAACTTGCCGCTGCGTCTCGCCGCTGGCGGAAAGCCCCCGGGCCTGGTCGAAGTCCGCGGCGAAGTGCTGATCGAGCGCGCGGCCTTCGACAAGTTCAACATCACGCGCGCGCGCGAACAAAAACCGGTTCTGGCCAATCCGCGCAACGCGACGGCCGGCGCCATTCGCCGCAACGATCCGGCGGAAGTCACACGCTATCCGCTTCAATTCCATCCCTGGGCGCTCGCTCTGGTCGAAGGCCAGGAATTCACGACGCACGCCCAGGCCGCGGCGGCGCTTTCGAAGTGGGGTTTTGCCGACGCGGGTTTCGCGCAAAAGACGCGCGGCCTTGACGGCGTGATCGGCTATCACTCAAGAATGGCGGCCGGGCGCGACAAGTTGCCCTTCGAGGTCGATGGCATCGTCGCCAAGCTCGATCGCCTGGACCTTCGCGATCGTCTCGGCACGACATCGCGCTCCACGCGCTGGCAATTCGCCTACAAGTTCGCAGCGCTGGGCGCGACAAGTCTGTTGCGCGCGATCGAAGTGCAAGTCGGCGCCAACGGCCGCATCACCCCGCGAGCGCATGTCGATCCGGTCGAAATCGGCGGCGTGACCGTGCGCCACACAACGCTGCACAACGCCGATCACGTCGAAAAATTGGGCCTCGCGATCGGTACGCTCGTGAATCTGCAGCGCGCCGGCGATGTGATCCCGCAAGTCACCGGTGTGGCGAAGCCGCCGGCGGGAAAAGCACCGAAGTCCTGGGAGTCCGAGATCCCCGATGAACTGCGCGTCGACGGCGATCCGAAGGCGGCGATTCGCCCCGGCGTCACTTGGCGCTTCGGCGAGAAGTTTCGGATGCCCGAAACTTGCCCGGCCTGCGCAACGGTGCTCGTCTCGGAGGGCAAGTACTGGCGCTGTCCCAACCTCTACGTCTGCCGTCCGCAGGTCATCGGCCGGACCTTGCAACTCGCCGGCCGCGGTGCCTTCGAGATCGACCGCCTAGGCGAGAAGATGGTCGAGCAACTGGTCGAACACGGGCACCTCGGCGGACCGGCCGACCTCTTTCACTTGAAGCGCGAGCCGCTGCTCCAACTCGAACGCTGGGGCGAAAAAACCGTCGCCAACCTGTTCACTCAGATCGAAGAGCGTCGCCGCATCCCCTTCGATCGATTCCTGGTCGCGCTTTCGATCCCGGAAGTCGGCCCGGCGACAGCGAAGCTCCTGGGCCAACACTTCACGACTCTGGACGAACTCTCCAAGGCCGATCAGGACGAGTTGCAGACAGTCGGCGGCATCGGACCCGAGATGGCGAGCGCGATCCACGGCTGGTTCCAGCTGCTCCAGAATCGGGCGATGCTGGCCCGGCTCGCAGCGGGCGGCGTCGAAGTCCTCGAAACCCGGGCGCCGGACGCGGGGAGCGGCCCGCTCGCGGGCAAGACACTGGTCTTCACGGGCACAATGCCTTCGATCGGCCGGGCCGAAGCCAAGCGGCTCGCCGAGGGTGCCGGGGCCAAGGTGAGTTCCGCCGTGAGTGCAAAGACGGATTTCCTCGTCGTCGGCGCCGACGCTGGCAGCAAAGCGAAGAAGGCCGCCGAACTTGGCGTTGTCGTGCTCGACGAAGCCCAGTTCCTGGAACGCTGCGGACGCTCGCCGGTGTAGTTTGGATCGCGGACTCGGGCTACCTTGGTCCCGACGGACATGTCCACTCAAGATCCCAACAAGCCGGAAGACCCCAAGCCGGAAGAGACCGGCTTCGCGCTCCCGCCGGGATTCGAAACGCCGGACACTGCCGACCTCGTGCGGCGCGCGCAGGCAGGCGATGTCGATGCGCTGAACGAGTTGTTCACGCGCTACCACAGCCAGATGGTCGAGATCGCGCGCCGGCGGATCGGTCCCAAGTTGCGTCGAAAAGAAGATCCCGACGACCTCGCGCAGACGACTTTTCGCGAGGCGACACGCGACTTCAAGAATTACGAATACCGCGGCGAGGGCTCGCTGGTGCACTGGCTCGTGCACATCCTGCAGAACAAGATTCGCGACAAGGCCGAGTTCTACGCGGCGGGCAAGCGCAATACGTCGCTGGAGACCGCGCTCGACGCGCCGCTCGATCGCCGCAATCCGGATTCGCGCGGGATGGAGCCAGAGGCAACCGACCTCTCGGTCACGCGCCAGGTGCAGCGCGAGGAGCGCTCCGAGATCCTGCGCAAGGCGCTAGTCGAGCTCTCGCCCGAGTACCGCGAAGCGATCACGCTCGTGTTCTTCCAGGGGCTCTCTTTGCGAGAAGCCGGTCAACGCATGGGCGGACGAACCGAAGACGCACTGCGCATGCTGCTCAGGCGCGCCGAAGCGAAGCTGCGCGAGATCCTGAAAACACCGCTGGGCAAAGACCCTCTCTGAGCGGTGACCCCGGTAGGCGCTTGGCTCATCTCCGGACTGTTGCCGCCGGCCTTTCACAGCGCCGTTCCCGGTTCAGTTCGACCTGGCCGTTGCCGACAGAGCGCTGTTGTGTGGACGCAACAGTTCGGAGAGGAGCCTGGCACCGTACGCGGGCCACGAAAAAACTGCGCACCGGGTTTTTCCGGCGCGCAGTCGAGGGGCCGAAGCTGCTCACCGATCCATGAGCAGCAGCGAACCGGCGCTAGCAGCCGAGCACGCTCCCGCACCGAACGAGCGTTGCCGCTGGAATTTTCGAACTCGGCCCAATACGGCGCGCTCCCACATTGAGAGGGGGGCCAGGGGTTGGTTTCCCACCACACGGACGTGCCGGGCCTCAGTCATTCCGGTGCCATGCGGTGCACTTGCCCGTTCTCGGCATGGCGGCTACAGTCTGCGCCCCTTTGGGGCCGCTAACTCAATTGGCAGAGTGCCATGTTCACAGCGTGGAGGTTACTGGTTCGAGTCCAGTGCGGCCCACCATCTGAAGTCTCGCGCCTGCCAGGGCCTAGCAGCCCGTTGAAAAAGTTCCTGCTGCGGCCGAGCGCGCTTCGGCGATGCCGCGTCGCGCTCGGAAAATGATGCTCAGCGGCCAGGAAGGCCGC
>JAYUOR010000246.1:0-4385 GCA_043760765.1 Planctomycetota bacterium
CCCGAGTTGAGCGGGATCGAGCGCTTGAGCGGAACGTTCACGCAACGCAGGCCGCCCTGGAACACGACCGCAGCCCGACCGCTATTGCTGTACAGAAGCAGGCCGGGCTTGTTGTTGATCACGTTGCTGGCCAGGATCGAAAAACCGAAGCCCTGGCTGGCGCTGGACGTGCCGCTTGCGCTGATCGTGGGCAGGCAGCCCAACGAGTTGAGCTTGGCCGTGCAGTACACCAACGGCGTCGGGCAGGTGAACAGGTTCACGCGCCGACTCATGCTGACCGACACGTTGCCGCTGTGGTCGCTGAACACGTACTCGTAGCACAGCACGACGCCGGTTCCGCCCGCCGTATCCGGGACCTGTGCGCGGAAGACCTGGCCGCCGGAATGCGCGCAGGCCGTCGTTGTCGCGCTGCCGGTGATCGTGAGCGAAGCGTTCGCGCCGCCGACGCTCGTGAAGTTGTAAACGCCGGGATTGACGAACGTGTACTCGTACTGACCGCCCGGGGCGATCGGACCGGAGTCGTAGGTGTACGGAGCACTCGTGCTCTGCACGCTTTGCGTGACCCCAGTGAGGTTGGTCCACAACACGGTCGTGCCGGCGCCCAGGCTGGGCGCGGACGGCGAAAATCCACCGGCAGTGATCGAGATCTGCGCGCCCGCGAAGGCCGGCAGGACCACCGAGCGCACGGAGCCCACGAGGTAATCGACGCCGTCGTCGAGCACCTGATCGCGCACTTTCGTTCGCACCACCCACGGGCCGCTCGGACCTGGATTCGCCGGCCCGTTGAACGTGACAAAAACGGGCGGCCGGTTGTCCAGCGGCCCCGAGACGTTGCGGTAGAACTGGTTGATCATCGTGCCCGACTCGCCCTGCACCGTGACGATGTCGTTGCGGCCGTCGTTGTCGAAATCGCCGACAGTACAGTTGAGCGTCGAGTCGCTGAGCGCCTGGATGCGCGTGCTGTCATCCACGAAGACCATATTGCCGTCGTTGCGGTAAATCTTTTCGCGCGTCGTGAGCGATCCGACCAACACGTCGTAGTCGCCGTCGACGTCGTAGTCGATGAACGCGGCCTCGTTGTCGTCACCGCTGCCGAAGGCCGCGCCGTTGGTGAAGCTCAACGTGCCGCTGGGCACCTGGTTGTTCTTGATCACGCCCTCCGAGAGGCCCGACAGGCTGATCACGAAGTCATCGATGTCCGTGTCGCCGTCGAGATCCCCCAACTCGGACTCGTAGCAGTTGCCAGAAGTGAGCGTGATCAGCGCGGACGAGTTGGAGAACACCGCGCTGCCGTTGTTGATCAGGACGTACTGCGTACCGCCGGCCGCGTTGCCCTTGTTCGCGCCGTAGAAGTCCAGGTCGAAGTCGTTGTCGATGTCCACCAGGCTCACGTCCATCTGCGAGCCCTTGATCGGAGCGCCGAGGTCCGCCGCGTGCTCCGTGAAGTGGCCCGTACCGTCGTTGATGTAGAGCCGCGGCTTGCCGCCCGCGCCGCCCTGATAGTTCACGCCTGAGTCGGAGATGATCAGGTCGAGGTCGCCGTCGTTGTCGAGATCGCCGAACTGCGAGCCGCGGCCGTTGAGCGCCGTGGTCAAGCCGCGCGTCGAACTCTCCAGCGCGAACACGCCGGGATTCGCCGGACCCTGATTGATGTACAGGGACGGCGGGTCGGTATTGAAGGCGTTTGCGTACAAGACGTCCGGCCAGCCGTCGCCGTTGACATCGCCGGTGCAAACGGACTTGGCATAGGAGATGTGCACGCCCAAGCGCGTCGTGCTTTCGTCGGCGAAGGAAAGCGTACCGGTCTCGATCTTCTTGTTGATCAGCAGCACGTTCTGGTGCTTGACGCCCGGCGACGTGAAGCCGTCGCCATCGGCTACGAACAAGTCCAGATCGCCGTCCTTGTCGACGTCGCAGGCCTCGACGCCCTCCGAGTACTGGGCGGAACCCGGCAGCATGCCTGGCTGCTGCGTGAAGTACTGCTGAGCCTGTGCGCAACGGGGCGCGACGGAGAGAGCAAGGAGCGCGAGGGTGAGCGTGGGTGCCAGGGGGTATCGCATCGAGGGGAGAACGTGTGGGTGAGAAGTCGAGTTGATCCCTTCAAGCCTACCCGTTGCCCCGCAAGTCGGGGGAGCAAGCGGCCGGCGGACCTCGAAAAATATTCGGGTTCGATGGCTTGGGCGCCGGCCAGGCAGCGCATCCAGGCAAGCGCCGCGTAACGACTCATTCACGCGCCGCGAAACCAGGCCGAGCAAGCCGGGTTGCACATGCTGCCTATTGGTTCGGCAATCACGATTGGACTCCGCAGGCTCCGATCTGGCAGCCTAAGGCTTCGCAATACATCCTCGAAGCCGCGGGTCAGCCCTTTCGGCCGACTCCGCAACGAGCTCTGCCGACACTCCATGCCGAACCTGACCACCGCGCCACGACTCGATTGCCACACGAAAATCGGCGTATTGCATGCCCATCGCGAGTTGCGCGTCGTTGCGTTGGAAAACTTCGAGGCGGGCAGCAGCATCGCGGTGCTCGAGGGAGTCCAGAGCAGGGTCGCGACACGCCACACGATTCAGATCGGTGAGGACGAGCACCTGCAGGTGCCCGCGGGCACCACGCTCGTGAAAAAAATTGAATGCTACCCGTGGCAATTCCTGAACCACGCCTGCCGCCCGAACACGCGCGTGGTCGGCAGGGAGTTGATCGCTCTGCGCAGGATCAAGGCCTTCGAGGAACTCTCCTTCGACTACGAGACCACCGAGTGGCAGATGGCCGAGCCCTTCCTGTGCCGCTGCAGCGAATGTGGCGGCCGATCCGTGAGCGGCTTTCGCTTCCTGAATCGCGAGCAACGCGCCCAGCGTCTGCAGAGCCTCGCGCCGCACCTCGTCGCGCGGCTCGACGACTGTCTGCCCGAGTAGGACAGCGCGTCCGCGCTCAGTCGGGCGGCCGTTTCGAGTTCCGCCCGCTCAGTGCTTGCTCGGCGCCTGGAAGAGCAGGCCGATCTCGTTGAAGCCGACGCGTCCGGGATACTTCTTGCCCGTGACGCGCTCGACGATGCGGATTTCCAGCGTGCGGATCGGTCCCTGGCGCTGCAGTTCGAAAATCGTCGTCTTCAGCTCGTCGGGATCGAGGACAACCGGAATGGCCGGGTCGGTCTTGTTGATGCGCAGTTCGACCTTGGTCGCCCGATCCCACTCACCGAGATAGTCCGTGCGCCCGCCGAGGCCGGAAAACAGGACCTGATTCGCACGCAGCGGGCGCTCGAACTCGAGAGTGAGTGACGGAGCCTTGTCCTCCGGCGCGCAGGTCCAGGCGCTCGCTTCGCGGCCGTCGATCGCCGCACCGGCCGGAGAATCACCGGCTTGCGTCGACGCGGTAGCCTTGCTCTCCGAGGCGCGGATCAGGTTGCGCGGTCCGATCGCAGCCTGGGCGAGCAGATGGGGCGCGGCGACATCTCGCACCGTGACCTCGACTGCGGTGCTTTCGAGCTCGACGCTGGTCGGTTCGAGGCCCTTGGCCTTCGGTTCGATGGCCAACTGCACGCGCAGCGCGATCTTGCTCGGCCCCGCCAACTCGAAGCGGTGCTGGATAGAGTATTTCTCGCCGTTCCAGGCCTTGTTCGGATTGCCGGGCAGTGTGGCCACGCTCTTGCCGTCCACCACGTACTCGACCTTGGCAACGTGCAGTCCCTTGGAGTCCGGCGATTTCCAGGCGTAATCCTCGAGCACTTTCTTTGGGAATCCTCCGAGCCAGATGGCGAGCGGCGAATCGCCCGAGGCGCGCAGCCAGACATCAGACTTCGTGTCGTCGGTCCGGTACAGCGTGTCTTTTTTCACGCTCGCGGACTTGCCGGTGAACGCCACGGTCGCCCGGCCAAGAAACAGCAGTGCGAAGCAGGTGTTCGGTTCACCCTCGCCCCAGGGCGTCGAAAAATCGCCCTTTTCACCTTGGAGATCGAGGAACCAGGTTGCTCCTTCCCAATACCAATCGGAACCGGCGAGGCGCTCGAGTCCAAGCAGCGTGCAGGCGCGTTCGACCCCGTACAGATAGTAGGGGCCCCAGTGACCGTCCAGTCCGCCGTGCGGATCGCTGGGCGGACTGCCCGTCACCGCGAAGTGCGTGCCAAGCCAGTTGCCGCCTTGCTCCAGGCCCTGATCGATGAGCGACTGCCCCTGGATCTGCTTCGTGTTGCCGTCGGTCAGCTGTCCCTTGGCAATCGCAAGCGCGCCAAGTCCTGCGGCCGTCATCGAGCCGGTCGCTGCGCTCCCATCGCTGATGTGATAGCCGAAGCCGCCGGCTTTTCCCTGGAAGTGCAGGAGCTGGGTGATCGCGTCGCGCCAGATTTTGGGCGGGATCTTCACACCGGAGCGCGCCGCCGCGAGCAGGCCGAG
>JAYUOR010000247.1:0-1762 GCA_043760765.1 Planctomycetota bacterium
CTTGCTTTCGAAGAGGGAATGCAGGGACTGGCTACCACATGTTCAGCAGGAGCAGGATCATCACGATCAGGCTCAGGCCGTAGAAAACGATCAGGCTGATCATCAGACCGGGCAGACGCTCGGCACCGCGAACAGTCTTGCGCGCGGATCGTTCGCCGGGCTGAGGTGTTGTCGCCACGGGCGGCCCGGGTTTTATCGCATGAGCATGGTGCGACGGCGCGCGAATTTCGGGCGCCGGTGCAGGCTCGCCAGAGACGGGATCCGCCGGAATGGGCGCGGCTTCCGTCGCGCTGATGTGCTCGACGTCGCTCTTGAGTTCGCTGGCCTGCTGATATCTCAGCATCGGTTCCTTGTCGAGCGTGCGCAGCACGACTTCGTCCAGCCGCACGTCGATGTGCACGATGCGCGAAGGCGGCGCGAAACGGCCGAGCGGCAATTCGCCGGTCAACAACTCGTAGAAGACCACGCCCAGCGAGTAGATGTCCGCGCGGTGATCGACGGTCAGCGGCCTTTCCCACTGTTCGGGAGCCATGTAGTGCGGCGTGCCCATGACCTGGTCCGTGCGCGTGAGCGCCGGCCGATCCGGGTCCTTGCCGACCATTTTGGACAGGCCGAAGTCGAGCACTTTCACGCGGCCGCCGCGCTCGACGAGGATATTTTCCGGCTTGATGTCGCGGTGCACGACGCCGCGATCGTGGGCGTACTGCAGCACCTCGCAGATCTGGGGCACGATGCGCAGGGCGATTTCCGGCGTCAACGTCTTCGCGCGCAGCATCTGGCGCAGGTTGACCCCGTCGACGAACTCCATCACGAAGTGGAAGTAGGGGCCGGCCTGGCCAAAATCGTGCACCGCAACAAGGCCAGGATGCGAGAGCGTCGCCATCGTGCGGGCTTCGCGTTGAAATCGTTCCGAGAAGCCAGGTTCGCTGGCGATTTCGCCGTGCAGGATCTTCAGCGCGACCGTGCGGCCCAAACTAGTCTGCGTCGCCTTGTAGACCGCGCCCATGCCGCCGACGGCGATCAAAGAGTCCAGTTGCAGACCAGGAAAGAAGGGCGCCAGTTGTTCGATCGTCGGCGCATTCGGGCGGCGCGATTCGTGGTGGGTCACGACGACTTCGGGCTGCGAGGCCTGCGCGCCGGCAGCTTCGAGCAGACAGCGCGGGCAGAGGCCCAAGGCTCGAGCTTGGCTGAGTGCGCTGCCGCAGCGGGGACAGGTGAGTGTCGTCATCGGTAGACCTGGATCTGCGGGCATGAAAAGCAACCGCGCGCGGAGGTTACAGGGGTGTTCCCCAAAAACTCTTGCTTCAGGGGGCGAGCGCGCTGAACAGGTCGGCGATCTCGGCCTCGATTTCGCTCTCGTCGGCCACGGTCTCTGCAATCTCAGCGCGCAGGCGTTCACGGTAGCGCTTGCGCAGGCGATGAACGGCGACCTTGACGGCGCCTTCGTTGGAGCCCAGACGCGCCGCGTACTGCGCGTACGATTCCCCCACTCCACCGGTCAGCTCGGGCTTCAGGACTTCGAACAGCGCGCCGCGATCCGAGGCGCGGTACTCCTGCTCGAGCCCGGTCAGCGAGCGATTGAGCAAGGCGAGAGCCCAGGCCCGCTCGAACATTCGATTGGGATCTTCGCTGCTGGCCTCGAGGCCGAATCGCGCAGCGGCATCGGCAAAGTCAATGTCGAGCGGCGCCTGCCCGCCGCCGCGTTTTTGTGCGTTCGCGGCGTCGCGGACATTAGCCATGTGATTCTGGATGCAAGCCAGCA
>JAYUOR010000248.1:0-4369 GCA_043760765.1 Planctomycetota bacterium
CGCGCGATCCCTGGACATGATTTCGGTCTCGATCTCTCGCCCGAGGACAAACGCGCCCTGATCGCATTCTTGCGCACTCTGTAGCACGGCGTCTACTGGCGTGCCTGGCAGTGTTCGTACAACATGGCGACAGGAGGATTCAATCCATGAAGTACGGTGCACAGAATCGCATTCAGGCCAAAGTCACGTCCGTGAAGAAGGGCGACATCATGTCGCTGGTGAAATTTGAAGTTCTCGTTCCAGCGTCGATGGCTTCGGTGCTCACCACCGAGTCGCTCGAGAGCCTCGAGCTCAAGGTCGGCGACAAAATTGAACTGATCGTCAAGGCGATTCACGTGCTGCCCGTGAAGGAATAGGGTCCTGCGGCGGCCTCCTGGCCACGGTAGGCCGGGCGCCAAGACCGCGGGCCTGCGGGCCTGATAGTATCGGTGTGCCCCCGCACTCGTTTCGATGGCTCGCAATCCGCGCTAGCCGAGGACTAGGTCCATGCATTCGATCCACCGCCCTTCCTTGGCCGCGCTGCCCACTCAACTTCGCCGCGGCCTGCCCGCAATCGCGCTCGCGATACTCTCGCTTGGCGCGACGGCTGACTTCGACTACATCGATTTCGTCAACACGGCCGGCCTGAGCTTGGTGGGTTCTGCCGTTCAGAACGGAAGTGACCTGCGGCTCACTCCGGCCATTGCCAGCAATGTCGGTGGAGTTTGGTTCCAGACCAAGCAGTCCGTCGGCACTAGCTTCGAGACCAGCTTCACATTCCAATTCGGGCCCGCGACCGGCGCCGATGGATTTGCATTCCTCGTGCAGAATAGCGCGGGCGCGCCACTGACCGGCACGGGCTGCGAGCTCGGCTACCACGGGATCGCGAACAGCTTGGCGGTCGAGTTCGACACCTACAGCAATTCAACTTGCGGCGCGGTCAGTGTGAACGACCCGAACGGGATTCACGTCAGCGTGCACTCGCTCGGAACTGCGCCCAACAGCGTCAGCGAATCTGCGTCCCTGGGATCCTCGCTCGTCATTCCTGACTTCGCGAACGGCGCAGTGCATTACGCGAAGCTGCGCTATGAAGCGAACGTCCTGTGGATCTACATCGACAACCTCTTCCAGCCCGTGTTGAGCGTCGGCGTAAACCTCGGCACGTTGCTGTCCCTGGATCAAGGCCGCGCGTGGGTCGGTTTCACGGCGAGCACCGGTGGCCTCGCGGAAGTTCACGACCTGCTGGCGTGGAACCTTTTCGAGAACCCGCCGCCGGTCGGCAACCTGCGGCCGCTGACGCCGACCATCACCGAGCCGGCGACCAATGGCCAATTGGTGAATCCCGCCGACCTGCACATGGAGACCGCTGCGTTCGTCGATCCCAATCCAACAGACCAGCACCATTGCACGGACTGGGAGGTCTGGACGAATTCCCCCTCGCAGCGCATCTGGTACTCGCTGTGCGCAACAGGAGTCGAAAAGCTGCACACGCACCTCGGTGACGGCACGTTCGAAAATTCGCACGCCGGCCGAAGCGACCTGATTGCAAGCACCAGTTACACGCTGCGCGCTCGCCATTCCGACAACAGCGGCATCCCGGCCACAGAGTGGAGTCCTTGGGCGACTCGCACTTTTTGGACCGGCGCGGCGAGCACGACTTTTCCGCTTGCGATCGAGGACGTGGCCAGCGCCCCGCTGCCGCGCTGGCTGGATCCAGCCAACGGGAGTCCCGTGATCCTGCAACCGGCCGCCAGTGCACCGTTGTTACGGCTCGAATCGGCCAGCGGCACGCTGCTGCTTCAAATCCAGGCGAACAACGGCCTCAGCAATACGCTGACGAATCCTGCGCCGATCGGTAGCCATGTGTCCGTGCGCATGCAAATCCAGGGTGGTACCCAGGGACTCGCGCTTCCACCAACCGACTTGACGATCGTCGACGAGGACTGCGCGACGCACACCATTCTGTTGCCGGCGCTTTCGATCGCCCCTGGTGGAACCAACTATTTCTGGATCAGTTCTGCCGGCGCAACTTTCGTCGGAACGTCGACGCAGACTGCGCCGGTCTTCACGACCCCTGCGCGCGGGCTGACTCCGCCCTGGGATGTGCGTCAAGCGAATTTCAGGGTCGATGTTTTCGCCACGGGCTTCGAGCTTCCGGTCAACATCGTGTTCGTGCCCAACCCCGGCCCCAATCCGGGCGATCCTTTCTTCTACGTCAGCGAACTCTACGGTCAGATCAAGGTCGTCGCGCGCAACGGGAGCGTCGGAACGTATGCGAGCGGCTTGCTCGATTTCCCCCCCACCGGAGCTTTCCCCGGATCCGGCGAGCAGGGGCTTAGCGGAATCGCCGTGGATCCGCTGACCGGCGACGTGTTCGCGTCGATGCTGCACTCGGCGATCGGCAACCCGAGCGTGCACTATCCGAAGATTGATCGCTTCCACAGCAACGACGGCGGCCATACCGCCTCGATTCGCACCACGATCCTCGACATGGTCGGGGAATCGCAGGGCCAGTCGCACCAGATCTCGAACTTGACCCTGGCACCCGACGGCAAGCTGATTTGCCACATGGGCGACGGCTTCACCTCGACGACGGCGCAGGATCTGGATTCCTTCCGCGGCAAAATCCTGCGGCTCAACCTCAACGGATCTCCGGCGACGGACAATCCGTTCTACAACGCGACGAACGGCATCAATTCGCGCGACTACGTCTTTGCCTACGGCGTTCGCAATCCCTTCGGCGGCGACTGGCGTGCGGCCGACGGCAGGCAGTACGTGGTCGAGAACGGCCCGAGCATCGATCGTTTCTCGCAGGTCATCCCTGGCCGCAACTTCCTGTGGGACGGCAGCGACGCGAGCATGCTCAACTTCGCAATCTACAACTGGAATCCCGCACACGGGCCGGTCAACCTCGCTTTCATTCAGCCCTCCACTTTCGGCGGCAGCGGTTTCCCGGCGAGTTCGCAGGGACACGCCTTCGTAGCCGAATCCGGGCCGACCTACGCCAGCGGCGTACAGCCCCAAGGCAAGCGCATCACCGAGTGGATCCTCGCCGCGAACGGCACTCTCGTGGCGGGACCGCTGCCGTTCCTCGAATACGCCGGCGTCGGCAAGGCGACGTCTTGCGGCCTTGAGGCCGGTCCCGATGGGCTCTACATGAGCGAGCTCTACAACGACCAGGGAAACAACGCGCCGCAGATCGGCGCGCGCATTCTGCGCATCCGTTATCAAGCGCCGCTCGACTGCAACGGCAACGGGATCGACGACACCTGTGATCTCGCCAGCGGTGCGAGTGCGGATGTCAACGCGAATGGGATACCCGACGAGTGCGATTGCGCCGGCGCTTCCTACTGCATGGCGAAGGTCAACAGCCTTGGCTGTGCGCCTTCGATCTCGTCCAGCGGCAGCGCAACGGTCGGAGGTTTGGACAACTTCGCGATCCATGCGAACAATGTGCTCAACAACAAGCCGGGTCTGGTCCTGTGGAGTACGCTCGCGGGCGCAGCGCCTTTCGGTGGTGGAACACTCTGCCTGCAGGCTCCGATCCATCGGCTGCCCGGAATGAATTCCGCGGGCACTCCGACCGGCAACGACTGCACGGGTAGCTACAACCAGTCGGTGAGCGACGCCTACCTCGCCGCCAATGGTTTGAACGCCGGAATGACCCTGCACTTCCAGGTCTGGTCGCGCGACCCGGGATTTGCGGCGCCGAACAACATTGGACTCAGCAACGCGCTGCGCGTGTTCATCTGCCCCTGAGCCGGACGCGGCGGGGAATCATCCCCGGGTGGCGTGGCTCTGTGGGAGCCTTCAACTCCTGACGCATGAGCACGTGGAAACCGCGCCTGGAAACGCTACTGTTCGGGCATGAAGACGATCGCCCACGAGCGACTGAAGAACTACGTCGATGGCGCCTGGGTCGAGGTACCGGGGCGCGCCGTGCAAATGGTGCGCAACCCGGCGACCGGCGAAGTGATCGCGGAGTGCCCGCTTTGCGGCGCCGCTGAACTCGATGCAGCCGCGCAGGCGGCCCACGCAGCCTTCGCGCTCTGGCGGCGCGTGCCGGCCGAGGATCGCGTGCAGTACCTGTTCAAATTGAAGAACCTGCTGGAAGAACATGCCGAAGAACTCTCCGCGACCGTGACGCGGGAGAACGGCAAAACACTGTCCGAGTCGCGCGGCAGCGTGCGGCGCGGGATCCAAATGGTCGAAGTCGCAATCGGCGCGCCCTCGCTGCTGATGGGCCAGGCGCTCGAGGACGTGGCCCAGGGCATCGACTGCGAATCGGTGCGCCAGCCGCTCGGCGTGTTTGCATGCATCGCGCCGTTCAATTTTCCGGCGATGGTGCCGCTGTGGTTCTTTCCCTTCGCGGTCGCCTGCGGCAACACGT
>JAYUOR010000249.1:0-11969 GCA_043760765.1 Planctomycetota bacterium
TGCCACGACGCCACCGGCGCGGGCAACGGGATGGTCGTACAGCGCGGCATGAAACAGCCCGTGTCGTTTCACATCCCGCGTTTGCAGGAAGCCGCGCCCGGCTACTACTTCGACGTGATGACCAACGGCTTCGGTGCGATGTACGACTACTCCGACCGCATCAAGGTCGAGGATCGCTGGGCGATCGCCGCCTACGTCCGCGTCCTGCAGAAGGCCCAGAGCGCCAAGCTCGCCGACGTGCCCGCGGACAAACAACAAACCCTGACCGAGAAGCCTAAGTAATGGCCGGCATCGAAATCCCGCGCGACGACATCAATCGGCTCCAGAGAGTCGTTCTCTTCCTCGCTGTAATTGCCGGTGCAGCTACCGTTTTCGGGGCGCTGCAGAGCCACGAGCAGTTTTGGCACAGCTACCTGCTGGCCTTCATGTTCACGCTGGGCTTCCCGCTCGGGTCGTTCGCCGTGGTGCAGATCTTCCATTTGACACACGGCTCGTGGGGTTTCGGCGCGCGCCGTTTCCTCGAGGGCGCCATGCGCACGCTGCCGTTCATGGCGCTGGCGTTTGCGCCGATCGCGTTCTTCGGATTGCATTCGCTGTACGAGTGGTCGCACCCAGACGTCGTCGCGGGCGACCTGATCCTGCAGAAGAAGGCGCCCTATCTGAACGAGCACGCCTTCCAGTTGCGCGCCCTCGGTTACTTCGCGGTCTGGATCCTGATGGCGTTCATTCAATCGGGTTACTCGAAGAAGCTCGACGCCACCGGCGACCCCGCCTACCTCAGGCGCATGAGCATGGTCGCGGGCCCCTCGCTGGTGGTCTTCTTCCTGACGATGAGCTTCGCGGCCTTCGACTGGACGATGTCACTGGACCCGCACTGGTACTCGACGATCTACGGCGCGATCTTCATCGTCGGCCAGGGCATCTCGACCTGGGCCTTCGCGATCGTGTTCTCGAACTGGCTGAAGAAGCGCTCGCAGTTCGAACCGACGATGAAACCCGGTCACTTCCACGACCTGGGCAAGTTGATGTTCGCGTTCGTGCTCCTGCACGCCTACACGAACCTGAGCCAGTTCCTGATCATCTGGTCGGGCAACATCGCCGAGGAGCAGCCCTTCTTCCTGAATCGCAAGCAAGGGCCATGGCTCGCGGTCGGCCTTTTCTTGGTGGTGTTCCACTTCGCGCTGCCGTTCCTCGTGCTGCTGTCGCGCAACCTCAAGCGCAACGCCGGGCGCCTGGTGATCATCGCCGCCTGGCTGATCCTGCTGCGCTGGGTCGACCTGTGCTGGTACATCGTGCCTTCGATCGATCACGAGGGCGGTGAGATCGGCAGTCTGCACTGGATGGACGTCGCTGCTCCGCTGGCCTTGTTCAGCATCTGGCTCGCGCTGTTCCTGCAATCCATCAAGGGCCGCGCGATCATCGATTCGCGCGATCTCGAGATCGAGGCTGCCCTCGAGGGCGTCCCGGTCAGCACGAGTCACCACTAGACCCTTCCTTCGAGATCAAGAGACCATGGGTCATTCACACCATCCCTCCTCAGGCGGTTCGCCCGAGTCGATCAAGGCCGGCCACGAGCTGACCGACGTCAAGGTCGCCCCGTTGCTCCAATTCGCCGTGATGCTGACCGTCATCGTCACGCTGACGATGTGGGGCTCGCTCAAATTCCACACCGCGCTCGATGCCCACTTCGCCAGCAGCGCCGACGTGCGCCACCCGATGCAAGACGGCGCACAGGTGCCGGCTGGCCCGCGACTGCAAATCAGCGAGGCAAAAGACTACGCGGCGTTCAAGGAATCGATCACGAATCAGGTCGAGGGCGACAGCGCCTACGCCTGGGTCGACCGTCCCGCCGACGTCGTGCGCGTGCCCGTCGCGCGCGCGATGGAACTGGTCCTCCAACAGGGCCTGCCGTACCGGCCGGCCGCCAAGTAACTGCCCATTTCCATGCGTTCCAAGTTTCTTTTCCCGCTCATCGTCGCGCTACTTTCGCTGCTTGGCCGTTCGGCCGGAGCGCAGGAGCACGTGCGCAATCTCTCGCTGGTCATCGACCCGCGCGAGTACGTGGGCTACGACCAGAAACTTGGCGCGGAAATTCCCGGCGACCTGACCTTCCTCGACGAGAGCGGCAAGGCCGTTCGGCTGCTCGACTTCGCCAAGGACCGGCCGCTGGTCCTTGCACTGGTCTACTACTCCTGCCCGCGCCTTTGCACCGAGGTGCTCAATGGGAGCGTGCGCATGTTGCGCGCCTTGGAGCGCCTGCAGATCGGCACCGACTTCCAGTACGTGGCCGTGTCGATCGATCCGCGCGACACGCCGCAGATCGCCGCTGCGAAACGCGACACCTATCTCGAAGCACTTGGCGCCGCGGGCAACGCCGACGGCTGGCACTTCCTGACCGGCGATCAGGCTTCGATCACGCGCCTCGCGCAGACGGTCGGCTTCCGCTACGTCTGGGACGAGCATACCGATCAGTTCGCCCACGATGGCGGCATTGTCGTCGTGACGCCCGGGGCCAAGGTTTCGCACTACTTCTTCGGCGTCGAGTACTCACCCTTCGACGTGCGGCTCGCCTTGGTCGATGCCGCGCAGGGCAAGATCGGCAACATCGTCGATCACATCCTGTTGTTGTGCCTGCACTACGACCCGGCGCGGGGTCAGTACGGATTCTGGATCATCGGCGCGCTGCGCATAGCGGGCGTGTTGACTGTCGTCGTTCTCGCCACCTTCATGCTTCGCTCGATCCGTCGCGAGCGCGCCGTCCCACGATCTTCCGCCCAGGGCGCCTGACAGGCCAAGCCCTCCCGCGGACATTCGCCCACCATGTGGAAAGACTTCCCCCTATATCCTGAGCAGGCTTCGACGATCGCCCAGCCGGTCGACCTGCTGTATTTCTTCCTGATCGCGGTCAGCGCGTTTTTCGCGCTCTTGATCTCGGTCCTGATCGTCGTGTTCGCGTCCAAGTACCGCAAGGACCGCCCGAACGCGAGCTCGGCCCACATCGAGGGCTCGACGATGCTCGAGGTGATCTGGACCGTGATCCCGCTCGGACTGACCATGATCATGTTCGTGTGGGGGACGTGGCTGTTCTTCCAACAGGCGCACATGCCCGCCGACGCGCTGGAATTCACGATCACCGGCAAGCAGTGGATGTGGAAGGCCCAGCATCCGACGGGTCAGCGCGAGATCAACGACCTGCACGTGCCGATCGGCAAGGCCTGCCGCATGACGATGACCTCCGAGGACGTCATCCACAGCTACTACATCCCGGCCTTCCGCACCAAGCAGGACGTCGTGCCCGGCCGTTACAGCGAACTGTGGTTCGAGGCGACCAAGCTCGGCACCTACGATATTTTCTGCGCCGAATACTGCGGCACGAAGCACTCGCAGATGGGCGGCAAGGTGACCGTGATGAGCCAGGCCGACTATGAGCTGTGGTTGTCCGGCGGCGTCGCCAACGAGACGCCCGTGCAAGCCGGCGAGCGCCTGTTCACCGCGCTGCGCTGCATCACCTGCCACAACGCCACGTCCACGGCGCGCGGACCGAACCTTTCCGGTCAATTCGGCAAGGAAGTCAAGCTGCTCAGCGGCGCGACGGTCACCATCGACGCCGACTACGTGCGCGAATCGATCCTGAACCCCGCCGCGAAGACGGTCGAGGGTTTCCAAGCCGGACTGATGCCGACTTACCAAGGTCAAGTGAAGGAAGAAGACATCCTTTCCTTGATCGCCTACCTCAAGACCTTTGGCGCCACTGCACCCGTCGCCGGGAGCGCCGCGAAATGAGCAGCACACTTCTCACGCCCCCCGCTTTGGCCGCGCACGTTTCGCACCCGGCGAAAGAGCGCACGAATTACCTGACCGCCGACTACGGTTGGAAGTCCTGGCTCTTCACCGTCGACCACAAGCGGATCGCGATCCTGTACCTGATCTCGATCATGGTCTTCTTCCTGATCGGCGGGACGTTCGCGATCCTGATGCGGGCCGAACTCCTGACGCCCAAGGGCGACCTGTTCGAGGCCGAGACCTACAACAAGCTCTTCACCATGCACGGCGTGGTGATGATCTTCTTCTTCCTGATTCCGTCGATTCCGGCGGTGCTGGGCAATTTCCTCGTGCCGATCATGATCGGCACCAAGGACCTGGCCTTCCCGAAGATCAACCTGCTGTCCTGGTACATCTACGTCGTCGGCGGCAGCGCGACCCTGTTCGTCGCGATCACCGGAGGCGTCGACACGGGCTGGACTTTCTACGCGCCGTACTCGAGCACCTACGCGAACACGAACGTCGCGGCGGTCGCCATCGCCGTGTTCATCACAGGCTTCTCGTCGATCCTGACCGGTCTGAACTTCATCGTCACGATCCACAAGATGCGCGCGCCGGGCATGACCTGGTTCCGCATGCCGCTGTTCCTGTGGGCGCAGTACGCGACCAGCCTGATCATGATGCTCGGCACGCCGGTGCTCGCGATCACCGTCCTGTTGCTCTTCGCTGAGCGCGCCTTCCACATCGGCGTCTTTGATCCCGCGCTCGGCGGCGACCCGGTTCTGTTCCAGCACCTGTTCTGGTTCTACAGCCACCCGGCCGTGTACATCATGATTTTGCCGGGCATGGGCGTGATCTCCGAGATCATCGCCTGCTTCTCGAAGAAGCGCATGTTCGGCTACCACTTCATCGCCTTCTCCTCGCTGGCGATCGCGATCTTCGGCTTCGTGGTCTGGGGCCACCACATGTTCGTCAGCGGCCAGTCGGCCTACGCCGGCATGGTCTTCAGCTTCCTGACGATGCTGGTGGCGATTCCCTCGGCCGTAAAGGTCTTCAACTGGATCGCGACCCTGTACAAGGGTCAGGTCTCGCTCGAAACGCCGATGCTCTACGCGCTCGGCTTCATCGGCCTGTTCACGATCGGCGGTGTCACCGGATTGTTCCTGGCTGTCATGGGCCTCGATCGCCACGTGCACGACACGTACTTCGTCGTCGCGCACTTCCACTACGTCATGGTCGGTGGAATGGTGATGGCGTTCATGGGTGGCATGCACTTCTGGTGGTCGAAGATGTTCGGCCGCATGTACCCCGAGGCCATGGCCCAATTCGCCGCGGTCGTGATCTTCGTCGGCTTCAACTTAACCTTCTTCCCGCAGTTCATCCTGGGCTACATGGGGATGCCGCGGCGCTACCACCAGTACAACGACGAGTTTACGGTGCTGAATGTGCTGTCCTCAGCCGGAGCGACGATCCTGGGCTCGGGCTTCCTGATGTCGATCTGCTACTTCATCTGGTCGTTGAAGTGGGGCAAGGTCGCACCGCAAAATCCTTGGGGCGCCAAGGGACTCGAGTGGGAAAAGGCTCAATCGCCGCCGCCCACGTTCAACTTCGAAGACGGTGAGCGCATCGTCGTGACCGAGGACGCCTACGCCTACACCTACGAGGAATCCCACGCTCGCTCTGCCCACGAGGTGAAGAAGTAATGTCGGATCACGCACACAGCACGTTCGGCCTCGCGCACCACTTCGACGATCTCGAACAGCAGCACGAGACCGGCACGCTCGGGATGTGGGCTTTCCTGCTGACGGAAGTCCTTTTCTTCGGCGGCATGTTCGGGGCCTACGCGGTCTACCGCTGGTCCTATCCTTTGGACTTCCAAGCCGCATCCGCGCGATTGAACGTCGACCTCGGCGGAATCAACACGATCGTGCTGATCTGTTCGTCGCTGACCATGGCGCTGGGCGTGTACGCGGCGCAGAAGGGCTCGAAGAACGGCATCATTCTGGGCCTCGTCAGCACGATGCTGTTCGGCAGCGTGTTCCTGATCGTCAAATACTTCGAGTACAAGGAAAAGTGGGAGCACCACCTGATCCCTGGGCCGAACTTTGACTTCGGCCACATGGGGAACCCCGTCCTTGGCCACGAGCAGCTCTACTTCGCGCTCTACTTCGCCATGACCGGCATGCACGCCCTGCACATGGTCGTCGGCATGGTGATCATGTGCTGGATGATCAAGAAGGCCCACCGCGGCGACTTCACGCCCGAGCACTATCCGCTAGTCGAGAACTTCGGCCTGTACTGGCACTTCGTCGACATCGTCTGGATCTTCCTCTTCCCGTTGCTCTACCTGGTCGGTGCCCACTCGGGAGCCCACGCAGGCATCACCCACTAGCTCTTTCGCCATGACAGCCCAACACACGGTTCCGCTGAAGATCTACTTCGGCGTTTTCATCGCGCTGTGCGTCCTGACCGGCTTGACGGTCTGGACGGCGAAACACGACTACGGCGCCTTGAACACGCCGATCGCGCTCTCGATCGCAGGCGTGAAGGCGCTGCTCGTGATCATGTTCTTCATGCACGTCAAGTACTCGAGCAAGCTGACGCAGTTGTTCGCCTTCGCCGGCTTCTTCTGGCTGGCGATCCTGCTGGTGTTCACGCTGCAGGACTTCATGACGCGCGGGATGTTGAACTTCTACTACTTCAAGACCTAGGGCCCCCGGCGCCAGATTCTTGACCGGTCGATTCGCGGCCGTCGCGTGGTTTTTCCATGCGACGGCCGCGAATGGTTCGATCGGGAAGCGGCGGCGTACACTGCAACGATGTGCCCCGCGACGGATGCTGAAGCAGGACCTGCCCCCGAGCGCAAGCCGCGCTGGGGCGATGAGTTCGAGTTTCGCTTCGAGCACCTGGACGCACGCGGCAACGCGACGGGGACCTGCGGCGTCTACACCGCCCGCGAGCGCGGCGGTGCGCTTGGCGCGCGCGTGCGGGCGCGCGTGATCTCGCGCCGGCGCAACGACCTCGAGGTGCGCACGCTCGCGGTGCTCGAGCCGGGGCCCGACTTCGTTCCCGCCCGCTGCGCCCACCACGGGGTTTGCGGCGGCTGCACGTTCCAGGACCTCGCTTACGCCGCGCAGCTTGGCGCCAAGGCGGTGGTCGCTCGCGAAATTCTGCGCGCCGCGGGCCTCGAACTGGAACTGCGCCAGGTCGTGCCCTGCGCCGAGCCCTGGCACTACCGCAACAAGATGGACTTCACGTTCGGCGCCAAACGCTGGATGGAGCGCGTCGACGCAGGTGTTGCCTACGCCTCTGAGCACTCGGCCGCGCTCGGTCTACACCCGCGCGGATTCCATTCCAAGATCCTCGAGATCGAGGAGTGCTCGATCGCTTTCGAAGGCGCCGCGCGGATCTTGAACACGCTGCGCGCCTTGGCGCGCGAGCAGGCACTCGAAGCCTACGACTCCCGCGCGCATACCGGCTGGCTGCGCCACCTCGTGTTGCGCAAGAGCTGGAGCACGGGCGAGATCCTGGCCTGCCTCGTGACCAGCGACGAATCGCCACAACGAGTTGAGCCCCTGGTCGCCGCGCTGCTTTTCGCCCATCCGGAAATCACGAGCCTGGTCCAACTCCTGAACAGCGGCCGAGCGCTGGTCGCGGTGGGGGAGCGCGAGATCGTCCGCCACGGCCGCGGCACGATTTCCGAGCGCATCGCCGCTCACGATTTCGAAATCGGGCCGGCTACGTTCTTCCAGGTCAACACTCCGGCGGCCGAACGGCTTTTCGAGATCGTGCTCGAAGCCGCGGCCGTGCAGGCCGGCGATGTGGTGCACGATTTGTACTGCGGCATCGGCGCGATCACGCTCGCCCTGGCGAAGCGCGCGCCGTCCCTGGATGGAACGCCGAATGTGACCGGCTTCGAACTCGTGCCCTCGGCCATCGATGCGGCGCGCGCGGCGGCTCTGCGCAACGGTGTCTCCAACGCGAGCTTCGTCGCCGGCGATGTGCTCGCGACCTGGCGCGGTGCGCAACTTGCGCGGCCCCCCACGCTCATTGTCGTCGACCCGCCCCGCGCCGGAGTCCATCCGAAGGTCCTCGCTGCTCTCGCTCAGTCGAGCGCGCGGCGTATCGTCATGGTTTCCTGCGAGCTCCAATCGGGGGCGCGCGACGCTGCGATCCTGGTCGCTGCCGGCTGGCGCCTGGTTGGCGTCGCCGCGGTCGACCTCTTCCCGCACACGCCGCACCTGGAGTGCGTGCTGACCTTCGAACGCGCGCCGTGAGCCCGAACAGCGACAACTTGCCTCCGAAAGGTCCCAACGAGCCGCGGAAAGGGCCGCGCTCACCCTACGGAGGCCTGTGCGCCGCGTGCCTTCACGCCCGGACCATCGGCTCGGACAAGGGCTCCGTGTTCGTGCTGTGTGAACGATCGAAGGCCGAGCCGCGCTTTTCCCGTTACCCGCCGCAACCGGTGGTCGCCTGCCGGGGTTTCGAGCGATAATCCGCTCGCCATGGAGCCCGAACTTTTCGTCGCGCAGGGGACCTTGCTCGCCGCGAGCCCCGACATGCTCGACCCCAATTTCATGCACACAGTCGTGCTGATCTGCCAGCACACTGCCGAGGGCGCCTACGGTCTCGTGGTCAATCGCCCGTCAGGGCAACTCACGGCCAAGGTTCTCGCCGATCACCCGCTCTGGTCCCAGGCGGACGCGGAGCTGTTTTTCGGCGGCCCGGTCCAACTGAATCAACTTCAACTGTTGCACAGCGCGGGCGAGCGGCTGCCCGGCGGCGTGGAGATCCTGCGCGACGTCTTCGTCGGCGGCGATCTCGATCTTGCCGCGCGCTGGTGGCTCGATGTGCCGAGCGCGGCGCGGGCCGGCATGCGCCTGATCGTCGGTTATTCAGGCTGGGGGGCCGGGCAGTTGGAGAGCGAACTCACGCGCGGCTCGTGGATTCCTGCGGCAGGTGCGGCCGAGCTCATCTTCATGGAAGAACCGCGTTCGATCTGGCGCGCGGTGCTGCGCTCGCTCGGTGATGACGCCAAGGGTCTCGAGGACCTTCCGCCGGATCCGCAGTGGAACTAGAGAGATCCATGAACGATTCAACGCGACCCGCGGCTTCGAGCAGCCTCACTCCGCCGCGCCCGCGCCGGAGTCTGGCGCGCTTCCTCTTCAGGACTCCGCTGGGGATCACGGGCGTGCTGCTCGTTGGACTCGGCGCCGTGGTCGTGCTCGCGCCGACACTCGCTTCGAGCTTCGCCGGGAAGTTCGCGAGCAACTGGTTTGCGGAGCACTACCACGGACAACTGACGATTCGTTCACTCGAGCTGGGCTGGTCAGGGCCGCAGACGATTGAGGGCGCGGAATTGAAGGACGAAAAGGGTGCGCGCGTCGCCTTGGTCAGTGCGCGCCTGCCGGGACTGTGGTCGCTGGTGACCGGCGGCGGCTCGAAGCTCGGCAAGATCGAGATCACGGCTGAAGCAAACCTGGAAGCGGACGCCGCGGGCCGCATGAATATCGATCGCGCGCTCGAACCGCGTCAACCGACCGCGGCTAAGCCGGTCGAGCCGGGTGGCGACGAACAGGAGTCGAGCGCCAAGCAGCTCGAGGTCGAACTCGACGTGCGCATCTCGCGCGTGCAATGGGCCGATCAACACACGCGCGAACTGGGCAAGCCCTTCGTGCTGGAAAATTTAACGCTTGCGGCGCTGCTGAAACCGGATCAGCCGCTGACGGCGCATTTGCACGCGACGCTTTCGGGCGGAGCCAAGGGCGAACTCAGCTTCGATGCAAAGGTCGAGCATCCCTTCGACGCGCCTTCGTCCGCGACGCCGCCCAGGGCCGAGATCACGGCGAAGATCGCGCATCTGCCGACGGCGCTGGTCGATGCGATCGCGCAGCAGGCGGGCAAATTGCAGGCCTTGCTCGGCGAGGAACTCTCGCTGACCTTGGACGCGAAGGGCACGCTCGAGCAGGGCTCGTTTGATTTGAAGCTCGACGCCCCGCACGGAACTGTGCGCGGCGCTGCGCGCCTCGACAAGGGCGTGCTGCGTTCGGAGGGCGAGGGACTGGCGGTCGACCTCGAAGTGCCCCAGGACTTCGTCGAACTCGCGGCGCGGCCGCTGCTCGAGAGCGGTGCGCAGCTCGTGCACATCGGGCCGGTGACGGGGAAACGAGATCACTTGCTGCACGTCGCGCTGAATTCCTTCGAGGCTCCGATCGGAGCCTATCTGGAAACGTCCGCGAAGGGCGATCCAAAGAGCGACATGGATCAGTTGCTCGCCGGAGTGCGCGCGAAATTCAGCGCGGACCTGGGCGATTGGCAGCTCGCGGGTTCGAGCGCGCTCGCCGGTCGCGGGCCGTTGATCGTGCGCGAGATCCTGGTCAGTGGCGAATTGAAGGCGCCGGCGGAAAATTCGCTGCTCGAGTTTTCGTTCAGCGCGTTGAATGCGTCGAAGCACTACGACGAAGCCGAACTGGGCTCGCCCGCCGCCGTGACCGACATGGCCGTCGGCCAAGCGAAATGCAGCCTGACATTTCCCGGCGGCGCGACGCTGGCGAGTTATTCGCCGGAACAGGCACTGCTTCCGCTCAAGGCGAGCATCCGCATGGAAAATGTGCCCAGCGCGATCTTCGATTCGTTCGCGAAATCGGAGGGCGATCTGACGCGCATTCTCGGCGGCAAGTTGGGCCTCGATGTCGACATCGAGACTTCGATCGCGGCAGCACAGACGCCTGGTCTCGCTTGGGCCGACATCGCCGCGAAGTGGCGCGAGCTCGCCAATCGCGCCAGCGTGCAGGCCACCCTGAAGCTTCGCGGCACGCCCACGGGCGAAAAAATCGCGCGCTTCGGTGGCGAGCCTGTTTCCCTGCACGACGCAAGTTTCAATCTGACGCTCGTGCCCGAGAAACCGCTCGAGCTGCGCGCCCAAGCCAACTTTGATTCGAGTTCGCCGGGCAAGTTCGATCTTCAGGCGAGCCTCGCCGACGTGTTCGCGGACCCGACGGCGAAACTGCCGCTGCGTTTCGCCGTTACGTCCAGTGCCTCGGGTTTGCCAAGCCGCATCGCCGGTGCGCTCAGCGGCCAGGGCGATCGCGTGCAGCAGCTGCTCGGCCGCTATCTCGCTTTCGATGCGCTGCTGCAGGGCACGCTCGAGGAAGGTGTCGCGCGCGTCAATTTCTCCAGCGAGAGCACCCAGGTACAACTCGCCGGTCGATTGTCGGGCGGCATGTTCGTCAACCTCGACGAGCCCGTGTTGCGCGTTTCGCTGCAACCGGACGCGCGCCTGCTCGACGAATTCGTCGGACCCAGCTTGCCCAAGGGCACGCGCTTCGCCTTCGCCGAGAGCCGCGGCGTCGTCGGCGTCGATGTCAATTTCCTGGCCTTGCCCGTGAAGGAGTTGATCGAGGCGGCGGCCAAGTCCGGCGACGCCGTGCTCGCGGTCGCACTCGCGAAGACACGCTGCGACGCGGTGATCGGCCTGCGCGAATTCACCTACCAGGACGAAGCGTTGACTGCGGCGGGCCAGCGCATCGACGCGCTGACCGTGCAGCTCGAAATCGAATTGCGGCCGGGCGACAAGGCGACTCCGCTCAAGCTCGAACTGCACATGTTGTCGCCGTCCTTTGGCGAACAGGCGATCGAAGTGCACGTCGATGCGCCGAACGCGCCTGAGCTGCTCGGGATTGCCAAGGGAGCCTCGTTCGCGCCGCTTGGGCTGCGGCTCATCGGCCAGGGAATCCCGACTGCGCTGCTCGACAGCTACGCGGGCGGAGCGCTCCAACAAGCGCTTGGGCCGAAGCTCGACCTAGGTCTCGCGGCCACGCTCGCGCAGATCGATGGCGAACCCTTCACGGCCAATGCGAGCTTCGATCTGGGCGCCGCCACGGGCAAGTCGACCGTGACGCTCGCGGCGCATGCGCTGGATCCGTTCGATCCCGCGAAGAAACGGCCCGCGGGCGTCTTGCCGCAACTCGATGCGTCGATCGACGTCAAAGGCGCCGGTGTGTTGCTCGCGTTCGCGCCCGCCGATCTGCGCACGCCGCTGCGCGAGTTGTGCGGGGAAACGATCGCGGCGCGCGTGAAGTACGCTGCGTCCGCGCCAGGTGCGGACCGCGCCGAAGTCTCGCTCGACGCGGTGGGCATCAAGCTCGCCGGGGCGCTCGACTACACCGAGCGCGTGCTGACCACCGTCGCTGGACAACCGTTCACGC
>JAYUOR010000250.1:0-1757 GCA_043760765.1 Planctomycetota bacterium
GGATGCGAAGTGCGTGCGCTCGAGCTCGAGTCCTTCGCGCCGGGTCTTCAGTTCCTGAGCAAGTGCAACAAGCGCGGCGTATTCTGCCGGCGGCGTCGGGCCGAGATTCTCAGGCAGAGGTGGCAGCTGCAGCGTGGCTTGAAGCGTGTCGATGCGCGCGCCGACAGCCTCGAAATCGCCGCGCTGTGCGCACTCGTCGATCTCCTTCACGCCGGCCTGGGCGCTGGCCTGACCCGCGGCGAGCGCGCGCTGGTAGATGCCGGCCCGCGACTGCTTAAAGGTCTCGTCGCTGGTCAATTCGGGCGGGACCTCGATCGTATTCAGCGCGCCCAGCGTGATCGCGGTCGAATTCGTCACGGTCGACAGCGTGGCTTCCAGAGCGGACAGAACGCTCTGCCGCCGTTCACCCTGCGCGGCGCTGGCGGCACTTTGCTGATTGAGGCCTGCGCGGATCTTGTCCGCTTCCGCCTGCATGTCCGCAGCCGCGGTCGTGCCGGCGAAGTCAGCGGACAATTGCGTCAGACGCGCGACGCGATCGGCGTCCGAAAGGCCCGACGGTAGTTCCTTCCAGGCCAGTTTGGCCTGGGCCTCGAACAATTTGAGGCGTGTGTCGTCGTCGCCGCCTCTCACAGGCTTGAGCGGCGCGGGAAGGGGCTCCACGGGCGGTGCCGAGGCGATCGGCGGCGCATGGTTCGGTGCGACCTGCGGCTTTGCGTCACTCCCGGTCCTCGGGTCGGGGCGGCTGAACCACCAGACTGCCGCGACGGCGACCAGCACCAGGCCCGACCGCACGAGCAGCTTGTTGTTCTTGCCGCCCGACCGTGCGGGCGTGTCGCTGTGCAGCAGATTCGCGCGCACGCGATCGACTTCCTTGAGCAGCAGCGCGGCCGACGGATAACGATCATCGGGCTTCTTTTCGAGCAGCCGATCGACGATGCGCACGAGGTCGGCGGGCAACTCGGGATCGAAATCGGTCAGCGGTTTGGGCTTGTCGAAGAAGTGCCCGCGCAGAATGTCGCGCGTCGTGGCGCCCTCGAAGGGCGTGCGTCCGCTCAACAATCGATAGGCCGTTGCGCCCAGCGAATACAAGTCCGCGCGGCCGTCGACACGTTCGCCGCGCGCTTGTTCCGGTGAAATGAAGTGCGGAGTGCCGAAGATCTTGCCGTTGTCCGAATCGCTGGCCTCGGCCTCGATCTGCGTCGCCAGTCCAAGGTCGGCGAGTTTGGTCGCGCCCGCAGCACCCTGCATCATGTTCGCCGGCTTCAGGTCGCGGTGCACGATGCCGCGCGATTCGGCGTAGACCAGAGCGCTCGCCATGTCGTGCAGCACGCCCAGCACGTCGGCCCAGCCCATGCGAGCGCCGCGCGCCACGCGCGCTTCGAGCGTGCCCTTGTCCATGAATTCCATGGACAGGAAATGACGGCCGGATTCTTCGCCGACATCGTGCACGACCACGACGTTGGGGTGCGTCAAGGCTGCGGCGGCGCGCGCTTCATCCTTGAAGCGGCGCACGAAGTCCGCGTCCGCGCAGAGTTTGGACGAGAGCAGTTTCAGCGCGACCTTGCGGTCGAGGCGCTCCTGCGTGGCTAGGAACACTTCGCCCATGCCGCCGCGGCCGAGCAGTTTCTCGATGCGGTAGCCGGAGATCTTGGGCAGCGGAGTTTGTTCATAGCTGGTCGTCGCCGCCACGGTTGGTGGCTTTTGCGGCGCGACCAGCGCTGGGATCGACGGCGTCGGCGCAGCAGCGGCGGGAGCGG
>JAYUOR010000251.1:0-4353 GCA_043760765.1 Planctomycetota bacterium
AGCTTCCTGATCGCGCTTCTCGAGCGCGAGGATGTAGTAGCCGTCGCAGGCGATGTCGTAGGTCGCCGATGCGAACGCGAGCAGGAGGCATGCGGCCACGGTCCACTCGAGGTAGGCCTCGCGCCCGGTTCCCCATGCGACTGCGAACATCGCCAACATCACCGCAAACGAAGCCGCGACGAGCCAACGCCGCTTCGTGCCGAAGATGTCGACCAGCGGACTCCACAAGGGCTTGAACATCCAGGGCAACGTCAGGTCGCTGCTCCAGTGCCCGACGACCGAGGGCGGCGCGCCCATCGCCGTCAGGAACGTGTTCGACGCAGCTTGAACTGCGAAGTCGGGCATGCCCTGCAGGATGTAGAGCCCGGGGACGAAAGTCCACGGACGGGCTGAGCGCTCGTCGTTCGGCATCGTGAGGATGGCGAGCGTAGCAGTCCGCGCGGAAAGTCCCTACGGCATTGCGCTCAGCGCGCCGGCGGCGCAAGTTCGCGGATGTCGGCGCCGAGTTCGTCGCTGAGCACGAGCACGGCGTAGCGATTGGCCTCGAGGTCGGGATCGTTGGAAACCGACGCGTAATCGAAGCGGCCGCGCAGGTCGGTGTAACCGTCCTTGTGGAAACGCACCGTGCCGTCGGCAAGCCGCGCGAAGCATTTCACGTAGACCTTCGCGATCGGCGCGCCGTTTTTGGGATTGGCGACGACGACCTGGCCGTAGCTCTCGAGGACGCGCACGTCGAGCGCGTTGGCGAAGAGCGTGCGCGAGCGCGTCAGACCGCCGGCGCGTACTTCGACCAGGACGTTCGCCGTGCGGAACTGCGCAGGCAATTCGAGGGCGAGCTCGGCTTTGCCCGCGGGCAACGCAAGCGAGTTGACGAGCAACGGCTGGACAAAGGCGGCGGCCTGACCCTCGGCGGGCGCGAACGGCCGCGCGGAGAAAGCGACCTCGACGTCGAGCGGATAGAAACGCACTTCGCACTGCGCCAGATTCCGATAGCGCAGCATGAGCGCGCGGCCCTCGCCGGCTAGTTCAAGCGCGGGCTCGGTCGCGGCCAGTTGATCCTGCGTTTGCGGACCTTGCGTCGCGGGGCGTTTGCCCGTGGATTCGTCGAGTTGATTCAAGACATCGACGAACCGATCGCGCCAGGCAACGACGGGATGCTCGCGATAGGGCTCCGCCAGCGCGCGCGCGCGCAGCACGTCGCCAGTGAAAAAACTCAGATAGGCGCCGAGGTAGTCGTACTGCAACTTCGAATCGAGGCGCGCGCGATCGATCTTGACAAAGGACGCGAGCGCGTCGTCGACACGGTCCTGCAGCATCAAGTAATAGCTTTCCATGGCCCAGTCCTCGGCGTCGAGCTCGCGCTTGTGGCCGAGCACGTCGAGGAAGGCCGTGTACTGCGCACTCAGGTCGGGACTCGAATCGAGGTTGAGCGCGCCGCGGTGATGGGCGCGCGCATGGATCAGGGGGTCGAGTTCGAGGTGGAAGTACGTGTTGCGCGCGAACGGGTCGATGCGCAACAACGGCGAGTCCAAGTACGGGCCGCAGTGGGCGACAAAATCGTCCTGGCGTTCGAGGTACTCGCGTGCGACGTGCTCGTCGCCATGGAAAATCCCGTACGACCAGGCCTTGGCATCGTAGATGTGGCGCGTGCGCAGGCGAGCGATCAAGCCGGCGAAGAATTCGCGGTCGCTCAGGCGCCAAGCGATTCGGCCGAGATCTAGGCGTTGGACGTTGGCGCCGTCGAGGTGCGCGAGCACTTCAGCCGTGCTGCCGCGGCGCGCGACGTGCTCCCAGGTCGTCGTGTCGACTTTCGTCAGCGTGTCGACGACATGCAGCGTGCGTGAAGCGGCGGAGCCGGCGAGTTTGTCTTTCTCAGAGGCGTGCACGGGGTAATGCGCGAACTCGCCGGCCTTCGGGAAATAGAAGGCGTATTCGAGGGCGCGAGTCGAATAGGGACTCAGTTGAACGCTTTCACCGCGCGTCCAGAAGCCTTTTTGGACCGGCACGGCCCCAGCGGGGATTTGCAGCAAGAGTTCGACCGCGCGCGGACTCGAGGTCGGGTTCGTGACCACGACCTGGCAGGCGTAGGTCGTGTCGCTCTGGAATTCGTCCTTGACGAAGCGGTCGCGTGTTTCGTTGTCGACGACTTCGCTGCGTTCGTCGAGGCGAATGAAGTTCTCTCCGAGCAGCAGCGTCGCGGGCTCAGTTGATGGGGCGACGGGCGCGGTCTCCTTGCGCACGAGCAGCAGCGGCGTCGCGGCCGTGAGCGTCGTGCGCGCGCCGTCGCGTTTCATGTCGTGCGCGCCGGCCTTGAAGGGCAGGTCGGTCACGGAGAGCGCGAACATCATCTCGAGGAAACTCGAGTTCGCTTCCGCGACCGCGCTCGACACGAAGGGCGACGCCGGATCGGCGAGCGCAAAGTCGCTCCAAAAATTGTTGGCCGGCACCAGATCGGCGAAGGAGTTGTCCACGCGCGGCGCGCGGTACCAATAGTCGTGCTCGATCAGACGCAGCGTCGGATCGACGGGTTGATAGAGGCGGCGGACGGACTTGCGGCGATCCAGGTCGTCAGACTTGCTCTTCGAGAGGTCCTCCTTTGCGTCCTTCAATTCCTCGACTTCCTTGTCGATTCCACCTGAGAGTTCGCCCAGCTTGGCAGCCGCTACGGGTGCCGGCGACATGGCCGGCTTGGGGGCATTCTCGCTGCTGAGCGCGTCGCTCCCCAGCGCGAGTTCGAACAGGCGCTGCAGGTTTTCGCGATCCGGCGGCCGTAGGGCGTGCGCTTCGCTGACCAGTCTCACCATCGTCGCACGCTCGGTGGGATCGACTTTGCGCGCCAAGAGAATCCTCTCGATCAGGTTGAGCCGTCCGAAGGCCCACGGTTCGAGGTACGCGCGCAGATCGTCGCCAAGCAGCCAATGATCGAGGAAGGTCTTCTCGAGCTTGTTCTGGAGGAAAGGCTTGACGACCTCGGCGAAAAAGGCGGGGTCCTTCTGGGAGAGAAAGAAGTGGAGTTCGTGGCAGGCGTTGCGCGAATAGAGGTCCAACTTCTCGGCGCGCGAAAGATCCGGCCAGCGCACGACGAACTCGAATTTCGCGAGATCGGCGTCGTTGGTGATCGAAAGCAGCAATTGATGAATGGCTGCGAGAGAGTCGAGCTTCGTGAATTTCGGCGTGCGCGCCTCGTCAATGACGACCTTGCCCTTCGCTGCAATGAACTCGATCTTGCGCTGTTCGATCGAATGCTCCTTCTCGTCGAGCGCGGCGACGAGGTGGCGCGCACGTGGAGCCAGCGGCGTTTCGGCGCGCGCGATCGAGCGATAGACAGCCTGCTCGTCGTCGAGCGCGAGCACGTGAATCAACGAACCCGCGCCGAGATCGCGCAGCGGTACGCGCAACAGTCCGGTGGCGTCGGGGACGAGATTGGCCAGCGTGTTCGAAGCCGCGGGGAAGCAGTCGAGACTTGCAAAAATGCCGGGATGGAACGCGGGCGCAGCACTTGATTTGTTGGCCGGCCCCCCGGGTCGTCCTGCTGAACCTCCGCGACCGCCACTGCCAAGGCCCTTGCCTCCGAGACGGGAGGCATAATGCCCTGGTCCACTTTCATCCCGACTGCGCGCCTCGTCCAGGTCCAGTCGATTCAACAACAGACTCGGCCGCGCCAGCATGTTCCCCGGATACTTCGGCGCAAAACGGCGTTCAAGGACGTAGCGATACTCTTCGCCGAGCGGAATACCGCCTAGAAAGCGACTCTCCTCAGGCGCGATGTTCCAGGCCCGCGCCACTGGATAATTCCTCGTGCCAAGTTCCTCGAAGAGTTCAAAAGGTGGCAAAAAGCGCGTGGCCACGATCGTCAGGCGCGTGTTCTTCGTCGAATTCGCGACTTGCACGCGAAGCTCGTCGCCGGCAAGCGCAAGACTCCCGATCGCGAGCGGCGCAAGGCTCGTCCGCTCGAGGATGCGCTTCTGCCCGATCAGCCAGCCCGCCTCTGCGCGACCCTTCGCGACCTGCACGAAAATGGACTTGCCGATTTCGTGCAGCTCGAGCTCGTAATCACCCGCCGCGAGATTTCGCAATTCGAGAAAGCCGTTGGCCAACGCGAGTTGCTCGATGGCATCGCGGTCCTGGCCGAGCAGCGAAAATGCCTCTCGCGACAACGCAGTCGACGGACCTGAATACGGAATCCGCAGCGTCTCCCCCACCAGTCCGTGCAAGCGATCAGGGAATCGGCAGGCGCCATCGCGCAACAGAATTTCGCTCGAGGCAGATCCGTCGGAAACGCGCAATCCAACGATCCTATCGAGCGCACCAAGTTCGATCCGACCCGCTTTGTCCGTCTGCAGAATGACCTTG
>JAYUOR010000252.1:0-4353 GCA_043760765.1 Planctomycetota bacterium
TGCGGCGCGGAGAGCGCGCGGATCTCGCCGCGTGTGCACACGCATGGATAGGCGGCCTTGCGCGCGAGCAGCGTGTCGCAGGCATTTTGCATCGCGCGCGTGTCGCTCGATTGCAGCAACGGCTCGCCATCCCAATCCAGACCGAGCCAGCGCAAGTCCTCGATCGTCGACGCGACACTGCCCTGGCGCACACGCGTCACATCGAGATCCTCGATGCGCAACACGATCGAGCCGCCGCGCGAGCGCGCGTGCCACCACGCGATCAGGAAACTGCGCGCGTGACCGATGTGCAGACGCCCCGTCGGGCTCGGCGCGAGCCGTCCGACGGGGCGTGTGATTTCAAACTGCGCGGCGTTCATCGGCGCACAGCATGGGGATCAACGCTTAGTAACGGTAGTGGTCGGGCTTGTACGGCCCGTCCTTCGGCACGCCGAGGTAACTGGCTTGCTCAGTCGAGAGCACGGTCAGCTTCACGCCGAGCTTCTCGAGGTGCAGGCGCGCGACACGCTCGTCGAGGTGCTTGGGCAACGTGTAGACCTTCTTCTCGTAGAGCTCGTAGTTGCGGAACAACTCGATCTGGGCCATCACCTGGTTGGTGAAACTGTTCGACATCACGAAGCTGGGATGGCCCGTGGCGCAGCCCAGGTTCAAGAGCCGGCCCTCGGCGAGCACGATCACGGCATGGCCGTCGGAGAAGTTCCACTCGTCGACTTGCGGCTTGATGTTGACCTTCTTGACACCCTTGATCTTGGCCAGGCCGGCCATGTCGATCTCGTTGTCGAAGTGGCCGATGTTGCCGACGATCGCGTTGTGCTTCATGCGCGCCATGTGGCTCGCCTGGATCACGTTCTTGTTGCCGGTGGCGGTGATGAAAATGTCGGCGCTCTCGACCACGTCCTCGAGCGTCGTCACCTGATAACCCTCCATCGCCGCCTGCAGCGCGCAGATCGGGTCGATTTCGGTGACCACCACGCGCGCACCCTGGCCGCGCAACGATTGCGCGCAGCCCTTGCCCACGTCGCCGTAGCCCATCACGACCGTGACTTTGCCCGAGAGCATCACGTCCGTCGCGCGCATGATTCCGTCCACCAAGCTGTGGCGGCAGCCATACAGGTTGTCGAACTTCGACTTGGTGACCGAGTCGTTGACGTTGATCGCCGGGAACAAGAGCGTGCCGGCTTCCTTCATCTGGTACAGGCGGTGCACACCGGTGGTCGTCTCCTCGGAAACGCCGCGGATGTTCTTCGACATCGCCGTCCACTTGCCGTTTTCGCTCTTGAGCGTCCTTGAGAGCAGCTCGAGCACGTAACCGTACTCTTCACTGTCATCCTTGCCGGCCTTGGGCACGCGTCCGGCTTTTTCGAATTCCGTGCCCTTGTGCACGAGCATCGTCGCGTCGCCGCCGTCGTCGAGCAGCATGTTCGGACCCTTGCCGTCCGGCCAAGTGATCGCTTGATCAGTGCACCACCAATATTCCTCGAGCGTCTCGCCCTTCCAGGCGAAGACCGGCACGCCCTTGGGTGCCTTGGCCGTTCCCTTGCGACCGACCGCGATCGCGGCGGCGGCGTGGTCCTGAGTCGAGAAGATGTTGCAGGAAGCCCAGCGCACTTGCGCGCCGAGGTCGACCAACGTTTCGATCAAGACAGCGGTCTGGATCGTCATGTGCAGCGAGCCGGTGATGCGCGCGCCCTTGAGCGGCTTCTTGCCGGCGTATTCTTCGCGCAGCGCCATGAGGCCGGGCATCTCGTGCTCGGCGAGTTCGATCTCCTTGCGTCCAAAGGTCGCAAGCGAGAGGTCTTTGACTTTGAAATCAGTGCTGGAACTAGTGGCTGTGGGGCTCATGGAAATTCGGGGCTGTCAGGAAAGGAGAAGGTTGAACGATTTCATGCGCGCCCCAAGCGGGCGCGCACGAGGTACAGGGCAAGTTGCGGCGGGGGGGCTTCGCTTTGATCCTCACTCCGCCGCGGTTGATAGCGATCGTCGACGGGTTCGATCTCGACCGAACTGAAACCGGCGCGCTGGAACGCGGCCATCACGTCGGCCGGATTCAAACCCAGGTGGCGATGACCCAGGCGCTCATGGAGCCATTCTTCACGGTGCGGCGCAAGCTCCAGCACGACCGCGGTACCGCCGGGTTTGAGCACGCGGCGCATCTCGAGCAGCGGCCGGTCGAGCGAGGCAAGATGATGCAGCACCATTCCGCAGACGATGCCGTCGACTTCGGCATTTTTCAGCGGCAGCTGATCGAGCTCACCGATGCGGAATTCGAGCTCCGTTCCGCGGTCGGCGACACTCAGACGCTCGCGTGCGCGTGCGAGCATGCGCTCGGCACGATCGACGCAGATCAGGCGCGCGCAAAGGCCGAGCAGTCCCTGCGCCATGTAGCCCGTGCCGCAGCCGAGGTCCGCGAAGACCAGGCCTGAGGGCATCAGACTGGCCGCGGCGCGTTGACGTGCCTGTCCCGACGCAAACTCCGGCGCGATCTTGTCCCACTCGCCGGCGACGCGCTCGAAGAAGGCGCGCGCGGATTGATCGCGCAGGGCCAGCACACTCTCGAGGCGCACGAGATCGGCGGAGTGTTCGGGGATCTGCGAGAGTTCGCCGCGCAGCGTGCGCCACAGTTCGAAGGCCAAGCTGCCGCGCTCCGCGCCGTCGTCGGCGACGCTGGACGAAAGCTGAAGGAACGTGCTGGTTCCGACGTGACGCTCCACCAGCAGGCCCGAATCGCGCAGCACGCGCAGATGGTTCGAAACGCGGCTCTGCGACATGTGCAGAGCGCGGGCAAGCTCGCCGACCGAGAGTTCCGCGCGATCGCACAGCGCCAGTATGCGAAGCCGGGTGGCGTCGCCGAGCAGCTTCAGGAGCCCGGCCAGAGGATCGTTCAGGAGCACGTCGAAACACTACATCATGACATCGTGATCTTCAAGCCACCTGCCATAAATCGACCCCGCCTAGGCCCCTGGGAGGGGCTCCAGGGCCGCCGACCACATCTATAGTGTGGCCATTTCGATCCCCAGGACCTCGACCTCGAGCAGGCCCGAGGGCAGTTCGATGGACGCCTTGGCCCCTTTGCGCAGGCCGAGCATGCCCTTCGCCAGCGGAGCGCGATAGGAAACGGCGTTGGGACGGTAGCCGTCCCACGGTCCGAGCAGATCGATCTCGTGGGTCTCGCCGGACTTGAGCTCGCGATAGCTCACGCGAGTTCCCGGAGCGACGAGGCCCTCGGGAATCGTTGCGTTCTCCAGGAGCGAGGCGAGGCGCAGTTCGCGCTCGATGGCTCCCGCGGCGTCGGTCAGCATGCGCTGTTCGGCGATGGCGTTTTCCCACTCGGAGTTTTCCGATAGGTCGCCGTAGGACGCGGCGCGCGCGATGGCCTCGGCGTTGGCCGGGATCTTGCGCTCGGTGAGCTCGTGCAATTCGGCGTCGCGCCGTTCGAGACCTTTGCGTGTGGTCCAGATACGGTCGCTGTTCCAGAAGGCTTCCTCTTCGGCTTTGAAAAGTTCCGGCCCCTTCGCGAACAAGAATTCGTTGAGCGAAGTCTCGAGACGATCGCCGACACTTCTGCCGAGCATGGCGCGCACGGCGCGCAGCGATGCGGAGTCCGCGTCCGCGAGCAAGGTTTCGAGCAGCGAGGGCTTGCCCTTGATCAACAGGTCGGTGAGGCGTTGGCCGGCGCGTGTCATCAGCGTGTCGCCCTTGCGTTCGCTCTCGAGGTGCACGGCGAGTTCGATCAAAGCCTGCGCGCGCTGCACACCTGTCGGCAGCGCGCCCTTGAGTTTGCCTTCCTCGGCCAGGCGCGCGAGTCCGATCAACACGAACGGCGCGCGCAGCGGGCGCGCGAGCAACGAAACGTAGTGCGCGTTGAGTTCTGCCGCGTGGCCCTTCTCGAGCAGACGATCCACCAGCGACTTGACCGCGCCCGGCGCCGCGTGCTGCAGATGCTTGAGCGCCTCGGCGACCCAAAGCTCGCCGTAGACCTCCTGAAGCAGATCGGCGCTCTTCTCCTGTTCGCGCGCACCGGGGATGCGACCGAGGATCTTCCAAAACTCCGGCGGAACCGAAGGATCCTTGGGCTCGGGCTTGCCTGAAGCCACGCTCAACATGCGCGTAAGTTCGTCAGGTGTCGACCCTTCGCGGTGCTCGCGCAGCAACATCCACGCGGCCAGGCGACTTTCCAGCGATTGCTTCGTGTCGCTGGCGAGTTCCTCCAGCGTGGCGAGTGCACCGACGCGCGCCGATTGTTCCAGCTTTTGGCCCCCAAGCAGATCGCGCACGCGCGACAGCGCATCCGACAGATCCTGCGCCTGCATGAGTTGGCGCTTGAGTCCTTCGACGGGATCCACGGCGCGCCGC
>JAYUOR010000253.1:0-4352 GCA_043760765.1 Planctomycetota bacterium
CAGGCGGGGTGTTTGCGGTGAGCCACAGCATCCCCTCGCTCGATACAAGCCAAGCGCACAACGGCCGGAGCACGACGAGCAGCGTGCGTTGTGGGCCCGGGAGCATCGCCCCGCTGATCTGCTCGCGTGAAACCGCGGCCGCGGCTTCGAACATCGCTCGCAAGAGGCTGCCCAAAATGTCCGCGCGCGCGATTCGCCTAGGCTCGCTGACGTATTCTTGAGGCATCGAAGCGTCGACTGCCCCACCCGGCTTCTCAGCATTCCGTGCAAACGCTTGCGTCACCCGCCCCTTCGAGAACACCGAGGTCAGCAGCATCACGCGCGTTGTCTTCGACTGCGGCACAAGCGCGACATTCCTGACCCGAATCTCGACTCGCGGGTAGAGGGCGCGGTACAGGCGCGAAGCCAAGACCATTCCAGCCGACATGACTACGGTGCCCGTCGATCCATCGAGCGACAGCTTTTTGGGCTTCAGCACCTTGAGCGTGACACGGCCGTCGTCCAGGGTCGCGACGAGCCGCGCTGAGTGCTCGGCGCCATTTTCAAGCATGCCCGCGATAGCGCGACACACTTCAACGACCGAGGCCGGCATCATCTCCCGAACGTGCACCGCGGTGCGCCGATCCGCATTGCGCTCGTGAACGGTCCACTCCGGCTGCGCGGGAATGCAGGTCCGCTTGCCCGAGGGGCTCGTCAGGTCCTCAACCGTGCCCAATTGAAACAAGGCGCGGAGCTGTGGAATTTGAGAGCAGCCGCTAGCCCCGTCGCCATGACGTTGCGTGACTTCATCCAGGACAATCTTGACGCGCGACGCATTCCACGTCGTCGAATAGGCTGCCCTCGACGTTGTCGCCTCAAACGTCATTCGCCCCTTCAAGTCGAAGGCGAGCCAAACCAAGAAGATGATTCGATGTAGCGCATCATCACCTTCCTGGAAGCGTTCACCCCTGACCCGACTCGGGTAAGTCGAGAGGTTGGTCATGTTGAGTGCCGCAAGAAGCACATCTTCCGTGCACGGCGTCTCATCGAAGAAGTCTGGGTTCTCGTCGACGACTAGTATTCGGTCTTTAGCGATCTGCTGGCCGATCTCATCGCCGCGCAATACAAGCCCGTCCTTCACCGACGCGCCGAATGAAAGCGTGGCCAGCGCCTTATGCACACACGTGGGCGTCTTGTCGGTTTCGATCCGCGGTTGCGCCGGGCACCTGGCCATGAGGGGACACGATTCCCTTGTTATTGACATAGGTAACCTCGCGATACGCCGCGCTGAGCTGCCTCAGCGCCAAGACCGTTGAATAGACAGCCTTTATTGAGCCCTTGAATCTGGAAGGGGCGATATCCGCCGAACTCATCTAGTAGCGAGTATTGCGGTGCGGTGTAGACGATCGGGATGAACTCCGTGACTCTGGCCGCTGCATAGCTCTTTCCCGATCCGCAGTCAGCGCCGAGCAGCAACATCCGAAACATGCGATGCCCCTTTGAGTCAGGCGGAGGAGCGCTTTCATGTGCCTTAATTATTTCTGTGCGGATCACGCGCATTCCTTCCTCAAAGTCGTGAACGTAATGCGTCGGCTCGCCTTCAAACTTGAGCGGTGGATATTCGGCCATTCGACTCAACGCTTTGTCCGCAAGTACGTGAGTGCGAAGTGCTCTGCCGGCAAGCGGAGAGAGCTGCTGAGACCACTCCACAAATTCGACGCCATTCGCAGCTCGACAGGACTGGCGCTTGCAAGTCAGGCGCCAATTCCATTCGTTGATGTGCGCGGTCTTCCCGTCCTGTTTGCAGAGCGGGCACGCGTCGAGTACGTAGATCCGGCCCAGTGGCCCATCTTTCACCGTTACGGGGAGATGGTTCCTGATCGCATCGGGAATGCCGTCGCCGTCGCGCTTTCGGCGAGCATCGTGCGCGCGAGCCCGCCGACGCGTCGATGGTTCAGCTGCGTGGAGTCTTAGTGATTCGAGCGTGGCGGGCTCGACGGTAGGCCCGCTCGTGAGGTCGGGGGCAATGAGTTTCTTGACTTGGCCCCGGAGCAAGTACTTCGTCTGGTACGAATACGGGATTCTGCAGAGCGAGGTGGAACTCGTGAACGCCAGGTCGATGTGAATACCACGCGCCTTCGCAATCTCGGTCACTTCCCGCTGGGCGCCCTTGATGATCTCCCTCGCGCGAATGGAGTCATCTTCGAAGCTCAGGACCTCCCCGAGCTTGAGGTAGACATAGAATCCGCCAGCCCCATCCATCCGGTACGCCCAGGGAAGCGTCGACTGCGCGAGGATCGCTACGGCTTCAGCGTTGGTTGGGAGGCGAAGTCCGCTGGCAGGACCTGCGTGATCACCGCCCCGAAGGTCGACATCAAGAGGGATAACTCCGAATTGTCCGCCCTGCGCGTCATCGCCGCGGTAACCGAAGTAGCGGGTGGCGGAGTGTGTCTTGCTCGGAACGACCAGGCGAGTCGTCGCAAGGTTGATGAACTCGGGCCGCACCCACATCGGCGCCTCGACGTAGACAGGCTTCTCCTTCTCGCGCTTGACAAGAACGGGCTCGACGATGCGCTGGTACCTGCCCAGGAGCTGTGCGAGTGAGTAGGTCCCTGAGCTCTGAGTCGAGCGCCACGGAACCAGCCCGAAGACTGCTCGGCCATCGCTCACGGTGATCACGGGGGCGACCGCGGTCACAGTGAATCCGAGGCTGGGGTTCGGCAGTGGCATTGGCGCCCCAGGTTGGCGTTGGAAACCGTAGAACCAGATGAGCCAAGTTCGGAGCAGCTCTTCCTCCGGCGGGCTGGCATCGATGGCCCAAGACGGGCGCGCTTCCTGCCACGGCGGTTCTTGCGGGAACCCGACAAGCTCGAGCCCCTCCAGCTTGGAGCGAAGAATCTCGGGTAGATTTGCAGGGCTGGGTGAGTGCGCCGCGCCACCAACGACCGGCCGCCTTCGACCTGTCGGATCGAAGGGGTCTGCAGGTTGCGGCGATGCGGGGTTGTCCACAGTGGCAGTGCATGGCGCGACAAGCACCACGCGCGGCCATCCTGCCCATCACTCCGGACGAAACTGGTTTCGCCGGCGGCGGCGAAACTCGCACGTAATTTGCCCGGCGCTAAGTCCCGCCCCGACTAGCCAATAACAACGGACGAAATCTTGCCGGCGAAACTGCGGGCTATTGACGACGCCGCCAGCAACGCGTTGGCCAGGGCCTCAGCGAGAGTTCTGCCGGCGCGTATGCGTCCTGACCCGCTCGACCGCCATCTCCACGTCCGACGCGTTCGTTCCTCTCGTGGAGGCGAACTCCTTGTAGCTCTTGCACCCTGATGCGTGCCAGGCGGCCGCTAGCCTCTTGTCCTCATCGCTCAGCTTTTTCCGCGGTCGACCGCCCTTCCTTTTGGGGTGCAACGCCGCCGGAGATCCAACGACTGGCGCGGCGGCATCGACATCGGCGTTTGCGCTGGCGTCCGATTGCGTCGCAGGAAGTTCTGAAGCCTGAATGCCTACCTGCTGGTTCGGCCCTGCTTTGCCTGTGGCCATTTTCTCGATCCCCTGCCCGGCCGTTTCCTGTGGAACCGACTCGGAAGAATCTGACTCCGCTAGCACCTGCCGAGGTAGGGCGGGCATTGCTACCGCGACAACCGGCCTCAGTTGCGCGTCGGCGACCGCTTGTCGCCAAGCTCTGACCTGCGTGAGCGCGTCGTCGGCCGGCGCCCTGTCATCGCGGTTCGACAACGCGCCGTCGATGGCGACTTGGAACCCCAAGAAGTGAGGGTGAGACGGAACAATCGACTGAAGACCTGGCTTGAGCGCCAGCCAGAGCAACTGCAGTACGTTGTAAGGGCTGCGAATTCGGACACAGTCCAGGTCTGGCTCACGCCTGCTGAGTGCTGCCACTTCGTTGTCCAGGCCCTGCGCAAGTTCCCCTGCAAAGGAGTTTCTTGCGATCGTGTCCGCCAAGGGCCACCGCTTCAGCCACATCCAGAAGTTGCCGTCGATGTAGTGGTCGCCGTACTCACTAGACAGCGGCCTCAGCGCCCGATCGAACAGCCCGAGTAGTTCATCGTCAGGCAAATTGACGCGCGAGTCAGGCAACGTGTTCATCGATTGGGGTGCAAGGATCGTTGGTAGCGCGGGCAGAGCGTACTGTTGAGAGGGGCGAGAGTGACAGCGCAGCGAGCGAGGCGTCTCCGATTTGTGCGCCCGCTACCCCTCCAGAACCCTCCGCAATTCCCCCTCGCGCGGGCGCGCGTACGCGAGCGTCGACTCGAGCGCCCGATGCCGAAGCGCCTCTTTGACCAGAAGCACATCCCCGCAGCGGGCGTAGAGACGCAGTGCAAAACTGTGGCGGAGGCTGTGCGCAGATCCCT
>JAYUOR010000254.1:0-4351 GCA_043760765.1 Planctomycetota bacterium
ACTCGGTGGCACCGAGAGCTGCGAATGTGAACATGCGGTAGGCAATCCTTGAGCGGGCCTCTACGGATCGAACCTGTGGACCCGCGGACAGTTGCCGTGGATTGTAGGCCCTGGAGCCCCGCAAGGCTCGAAAGGCGTCATTTTTTGCCGCCCGACGCCGGCGGCGCATCGCTCGCGAGCCTGGGAGTCAGCGCGCGATCGAGCCTGCGCCGAGTGCGCTCGTCCAGGGACGGGACCGCGCCGTCGCGGGCCGCGACGGTGCCTGCGGCCTTGCGTCCCACGCGCGGGCCAGATCCGACCGCCAGACCGGCGCGAGCAAGCGCGAGGCGCACTTTGAACGCCACCGTGTACGTCGAAAGTCGTGCACCGGCGTCCATGCGCCGCGCCAGCTGGGACAAGAACACTTCATCCCACAAAGGCGGGTCCACGCGCGGCGAGAACGGGTCGAGGAAGACCGCATCGAAGCGCCGCTCTGGAGCGAGCTCGGCGAGGGTCTTGCGAGCGTCGCCGAGCAAGAACTCCAAACGATGTGCGCCGCCGTCCTCGATCGCGCGTTCGAGCCGAGCGTGGCCCGCCGCCCCCGCCGCGCGCAAGAATTCGAGCGTCTTGAGCACTCGGCGGTGGGCCGGCGAACACGCGGGCTCGCGACGGAAAAGTTCCGACGCCGCGCGCAGGACAGTCTCGTCGATCTCGAGGCTGGTGGCGTCGAGTGTCAGACCGCGCGCTTCGCAGGCTTCAAGGGCCGCGGCGAGGTTGAGCCCCAGTCCGGTGCCAACGTCGAGCAGGCGCACGCGCCCCGTCGCCACGATGGACTCGGGCAATTCCGCGAGCAGACTGGCGTAGCGCTCCCGCGCCTGCGTCCACGCGCCGGCGAGGCTGTGGCAACTCTCGCCGTGTTCAGGGTGCATCAGGGTCCACGAGCCGTCGTCGGTGCGCTGTTCGCGCCACGGTCGCCGGCCCGCAGAACTCACTTCGCCGAAGCCGTCGCCGGTTGCAGCAGACCGACTTCGCGCAGGCGCTTCTCCATCATTTCACCGAGGCGAGCCGGACTCGCCGAAACCAGCGCACCGGCGCGTTCGAGCGCCGCGACCTTGTCCTTCGCGGTGCCCTTGCCGCCGGAAATGATCGCCCCGGCGTGGCCCATGCGCCGGCCCTCGGGGGCGGAAGCACCTGCGATGAACGCGACCACCGGTTTCTTCACGTTGGCCTGGATGTAGTCGGCGGCCTGCTCTTCGGCGTTGCCGCCGATCTCGCCGATCATGATCACCGCGTCGGTGTTCGGATCCTTGTTGAAGGCCGAGAGCACGTCGATAAAATTGGTCCCGTTGATCGGATCGCCGCCGATTCCGATGCAAGTCGACTGGCCGATGCCGCGCGAAGTGAGTTGCCAGACTGCTTCGTAGGTCAGCGTGCCCGAGCGCGAAACTACGCCGATGCGGCCGGGTTTGTGGATGTACCCGGGCATGATGCCGATCTTGCACTCGCCGGGCGTGATCACGCCCGGACAGTTCGGACCGACCAGGCGCGAGCGCGAGCCGCGCATCGCCGCGCGCACGTTGACCATGTCGAGCACCGGAATACCCTCGGTGATGCAGACGATCATTTCGATCTCGGCTTCGACGGCTTCGAGGATCGCCGCGGCCGCGAACGGCGGCGGCACGTAGATCATCGTCGCGTTGCACTGCGTGGCCGCCTTGGCCTGCGCCACCGTGTCGAAGACCGGGCGATCGAGGTGCCTGGTTCCGCCCTTCTTCGGCGTGACGCCGCCGACGAGGTTCGTGCCGTAGGCGATCGATTGTTCGCTGTGGAACGTGCCGTGTTTGCCGGTGAATCCCTGGCAGATCAGACGCGTGCGTTTGTCGACGTAGATGCTCATTGGAGAATTTTTCTCAAGCCTTCCGCGCGCTGACCGCCAATGCCTTCACCGCCGCGACCGCTTTTTTCGCGGCATCGTCCAGATCCGTCGCGCCGATGATCGGCAGACCGGATTCGGCCAAGACCTTGCGGCCCAATTCGACGTTCGTGCCCTCGAGGCGCACGACCAACGGGCGGTCGAGTTTGACTTCGCGCGCCGCCGCGACGACACCCGCCGCGATCACGTCGCACTTCATGATGCCGCCGAAGATATTGATCAAGACAGCCTGGGTCTTGGGATCGGCGAGCAGGATCTTGAACGCCGCGGTGACCTGCTCCTTCGTCGCGCCACCGCCGACATCGAGGAAGTTCGCCGGTTCGCCGCCGTAGAGCTTGATCACGTCCATCGTCGACATCGCGAGTCCCGCGCCGTTGACCATGCAACCGATCGTGCCGTCCAGCTTGATGTAATTGAGACCGGCCTTCGAAGCCTCGATCTCGAGCGGCTGCTCCTCGGACAGGTCGCGCAGCGCGAGCAGATCCTCGTGGCGGAACAGCGCGTTGTCATCGAAGTTGATCTTTGCGTCGAGCGCGAGCACTTCGCCGCCCTTCGTCGTCACCAGCGGATTGATCTCGGCGATCGAACAATCCAGTTCGACGAAGGCTTTGGCCAGCGCCGCCATGAACGCGACCGCTTTCGGCAGCAACGCGCTCGGAATACCGATCCCGCGCGCGAGACGTTCGGCATCGGCGGAGGAGATGCCTTGCTTCGGTTCGAAGCCCGCCTTGAGGATCTTCTCGGGATGCGTGGCGGCGACGTGCTCGATCTCCATCCCGCCTTCGGAGGAAGCCATCATCACCGGCAACTGCGACTCGCGGTCGATGGCGATGCCGATGTAGTACTCCTGCTCGATCGCGCTGCCCTTCTCGATCCAGATGCGCTGTACCAATTGCCCCTCGGGGCCGGTCTGGTGGGTAACCAGGCGCATGCCCAGGATTTTCGCCGCCGCCTCATGAACCTCCGCGGCGTTCTTGCAGACCTTGACCCCGCCGCCCTTGCCGCGGCCGCCGGCGTGAATCTGTGCCTTGACCACCGCGACCGCGGAGCCCAGCGCGGAGTAGGCTTGATCGGCCTGTGCCACGCTCGTGCACTCGCGGCCCTCGGGGACAGCCACGCCAAAGCGCTTCAACAGTGTCTTGGCCTGGAACTCGTGGATCTTCATGGGTGCTCGGGCGGGGTAGAAACGCGGGTGCCTCACGCCTGTTCGAACCATTCGTGCGCGAACGGTTGGGACGGGTGCACGGCTCCGTAAGGGGCGACAAGTTTACCGTGGCCGTCCGGGTCGAAGAAGCCCGCAGGCGCGGCTCCAGGCCGGATCCTCGTTCTGGCGCGCGTAGCTCGCCCGCGACATCCTCGATCCAGTCCGCCTGTCCCTCCTGATTCAACAAGGCCCATGCCCAACGCTCGATCGCCCCACGACCCGCTCGCGCTCTCCGTGCGCGCCCACGGCGAGCCCGGCACCCACGCGCGGCGCGGCGAGCTGTTGGTCGATCGTGAATGGAAGGCCCTGCGCGGCTCGCAAATCCTGGTCGGAGCCGACTCGCCCCCGATCGTCGTCGTGCAACAGCAGGCCGCGAGCCTCGACCTGCGGCTGGGCAGTGCCGCGCACAGGATCCGCGCCGGCTTCCTTCCGGGAGTTACTTCCATCGAGGAGCGCCTCGCGGACCTCGAAACCTCGCGGGTCTCGCTCGAAGGCAGCGGTGGGCTGCTCGAGCGCGGAGGGGTCTACCTCGTGCAGCTCGAGGAACGCCTCGAACTCGAGCCCGGTCTGCGCGCCACATTCAATCCACGCAGCTCAACCGGACGCTGCGACGTGTTCACACGGGTGCTCGCCCCGGGGCACGCGCGCTTCAACGAAACTCCGAACGGATATCGCGGCCCGCTCTGGCTGGAAATCGCGCCGCTCTCGTTCCCGATCCGAGTCGCGCGCGGCGACCGTTTGTGTCAGATGCGCCTTTCGCGCGGCGAGCCCGCACTCTCGCGCACGGAGCTGATCGCCGAGTACCGCCACGAAGCGTTGTGTTTCCGCGGCGACGAAGCGCTGGCCGAGCGTGACGTGCGCCTGTGCGACGACGGCAGCCTTGAATTGCACCTGGGTCTCGCCGGCCGCGATCCGTGCGGATGGCGAGCCCGATCGGAGACGGGGCCGCTGCGGTTCTCCGGCGAGGGTGAACACGAAGTCGCCGACTTCTGGGAAGCGGTCCACGCGCCAAAGGGGCGCCTGGTGCTCGAACCCGGTGGGTTCTACATCTTCGCCAGCCGCGAGCGCGTCGTGGTCCCGCCGCACCTGGCCGCCGAGATGTTGCCGGTGGATCTCGGCATCGGCGAGATGCGCAACAACTACGCTGGTTTCTTCGACAACGGGTTCGGCTGGCAGGCGCCCGGCGCGCCGGGCCGGCGCGGCACCGCCGCGGTGCTCGAGGTGCGCGCGCACGA
>JAYUOR010000255.1:0-4349 GCA_043760765.1 Planctomycetota bacterium
CGGCGTACTGCGTGTTCGAAAGATCGGGTTCCCCTTCGGGATAGGCCCACAGACCGGTCTGCTGCCAGCTGATCAATTCGTCGGCGAGCTCCGCGATCCAATCGTTGTTCGCCTCGTCGTGAAGTGCCCAGAGCGCGAGCAGCGTGCAGCCGGCCGTGTAGGTGTGCAACGGCGGCCGCGCATGCAGATAGGCGATTGCGCGTTGAACCGCCTGATCGTGCGTCGAGACTCCGCTCTTGAGCAGGGCGTAGACCGCGAGCGCGGTCTGCCCGCCCGGGAAACGGTCGCTCTCGTGGGCCCACGAGCCGTCGCGCAATTGCATGCCGATCAGGTACTCGCAGCCGCGGTCGATGGCCCGATTGACCTTCTCCTGCGCGGCGGCTTTGCCGACGAGCGGTTTGTTCTCGATCGAGAGCATGCGGAAGCGCCACGGGCCACTGGCGTTGGTGACCTTGACGAGCAGATGGTTTTCGCCAGGGATGAAGTCGAGCGTCAACGCGTCGGACAGTGGCTCATAGGCTCCCGGCCGCGAACTCTCGCCGACGAGTCTTCCGTTGAGCCAGATGCGCGCCGCCTCGTCGTACCCGTAGCGAAAACCGACACTCGTCGCGCTGCGCGCGCGCACGACGCGATAGAGGTAAGCCGACGCATCGTTGCTCGGCACGTCTTTCGGCATGACCTTCGCGAAGTCGATCACGCCGAGTTCCGGTACCGAACCGACGATCGCCGCATCGTCGAGCTTGCGCCAGCTGACCACCGTGGCGTTCTTGCCCTGGAAAAGTCGACCGAGGTCGGGGCCCTCGCGGCCAGGGAAACATTTCGCCAAGTCCTCTTCGACCGGCCGCGGATCGCCGATGCGCGCCGCACCGCCGGGTTGGTCGATCGGCAAGAGCACGTACCACGGATCCCACTCCAGCGCCGGCGGAGTCTGCGGCAGCGCGCTCGCGGACGAGACCACCGCGACCAGCGCGACGGCGCAGCACAGTATCGAGCGGAACGTGGGGCCAAGTCGGTTCACTTCGAGAGGCCCGCTTTGCTCAGGATGCGCGCTCTCTCAATGCTGAATTCGTGCCGCGCCTGCGCCGTCGGTCTCGATTGCAGGTTCATTTCTTCTTCTTCGAAGGCGACTTGGAACCAGCGCCGAGCGTCAGACGCGTGAAGGCCTCTGTCTGCGCCTGAATCGCTCGTTCGGCGGGCAGGCGCTCCATGGAACTCGCGCCGTAGAATCCGTGGATCATCGGGCAGCGCTCGAGGATGTAGGCCGCGTCGGCGGGTTCCGCGATCGGCCCGCCGTGGCAGATCAAGAGCACATCCGGCCGCACTTTGCGCGCCGCGTTCGCCATGGCCGTGATTTCTTTGACCGAGTCGTCGAGTGATTTGACCGAGCGCGCGCCGATCGTTCCGCCGATGGTCGTGCCCATGTGCGCGACGACGATGTCGGCCCCGGCTTCGGTCATCGCGCGCGCCTCGTCGGGATTGAAGACGTAGGGCGAAGTGAACATGTCGAGTTCACGTGCCAGGGCGACCATCTCGACTTCCTTCGAATAGGAAAAGCCCGTTTCCTCGAGATTGATCCGGTAATTGCCGTCGATCAGGCCGACGGTCGGGAAATTCTGGATGCCAGAGAATCCGATGCGCTTGAGTTCATTCAGGAAAACACGCGGGAGAATGAACGGATCGGTGGCGCAGACTCCGGCAAGCACGGGCGTGTGCTTCACGACCGGCAAAACTTCGCGCGCCATCTCGACCACGATCTCGTTGGCGTTGCCAAACGGCAGCGTGCCCGCCATCGAACCGCGACCCGCCATGCGGAAGCGGCCGGAGTTGTAGATCACGATCAGGTCGATGCCGCCGGCTTCTTCGAACTTGGCCGAGAGCCCGGTGCCCGCGCCGCCGCCGATGATCGGCTCGCCGCGCGCTACCTTGGCGCGCAGCCGCTTGAGGATTCCATTCCGCGAGTTGTCGTGCGCTTGTTTCATCGTGCAGTCGTCTTGGCTTGTTTCGCGCCGATCAGCGCGATCAGTCGGTTGGCCATCGCTTCGGCGAAGGCCGGATCGTTGATGTGCAGGTCGAGTTCGTGAATCTCAGTGGCTCCGGCGGTTGCGCGCACGCCCTCGAAGAGCGCCATCCGCGCCGCGGGGTCATCGAAGGAGCCGCCGGCGATATCGATCCCGGAAACGCCGCGTTTCGGCAAGAAGATCGCCACCGGCCCCGTCGCCGCGCGCGCTTTCGTGCCGATTTCGCGGCCCAACTCGCGGTTCTCCTCGGGCGTCGTGCGCATCAGCGTGACGTTCTCGTTGTGCCGGTGGAACTTGCGCTGTGCAAAACGCTCCGGGACCGTGGCGCGGCCGAAGAAATTGACCATGTCCATGGCGCCGACGGAGATCACTTGCGGCACACCGCGGCGGCCAGCGGTCGTCAGTCGCTCGGGGCCGGCGCCGAGAAGTCCGCCGACGAGTTCATCGGCAAGCTCCGTGGTCGTGACGTCGAGCACACCCGAAATCACGCTGTCGTCGATCAGTGCTTCCATCGCGCGGCCGCCCGTGCCAGTCGCGTGGAACACGAGCACTTCGAAGCCGGCGCGTTCGAGCACGCGGCGCGCGTGTTCAACGCATGGCGTCGTGACGCCGAACATCGTGGCCGCGATCATGCGCTTGTCGCTGGCATCGAACTTGAGCACGCCGGCCTTCGCCATGCCCGCCAGCGCCTGGGCCGCGCGCGTCAAGACAGCGCGGCTGATGCGGTTGATGCCCGAGACATCGACGACCGAGTTCATCATCAGGATGTCCTTGGTGCCGACGTAGGCGCCGACCGAGCCTGAGGCCAGCGTCGAGACCATCAGCTTGGGCACGCCGATCGGCAGCGCGCGCATGGCGCTGGTGCCGATGGTCGTGCCCGCCGAACCGCCGAGTCCGAAGACGCCGGCGAGTTCGCCCGCGGAAAACCAGCGCTGTGCCAAGCGCGCAGCTCCGAGCGCCGCGACCGTCACGGCTTCGCCGCGATCAGCCCGCGCGCGCAGGGCCGCGAGATCGGCTCCCGCGGCCGCGAAGATTTCTTCGCGCGGCACGTCGGCCTTGACCAGCGGCTCGCCATGGCACGAGGTGTCGACCAGGCGCGTCTCGATGCCGAGCCGTTGGAGCTCTTGGGCGACGAATTCGGCCTCGCGGCCTTTCGTGTCGAGCGTGGCGAAAAGGGCGACGAACATCGGGGGCGGCCCATTGTGCGCCTCGGGGCCCGCGCTGGGAATGGCCGTGGAGGTAGACTCCGCCGCACCCCTATGAATACACGCACCCGCCTAGCCGGAGTCCTGCTTCTGTGCTTCGTCTTGGCCGCGGCTCGCTCGACGGCGCGCCACGACGAGGCTTCGGCCGCCATGGCGAAGGCGGCCAAGACTTTTCTCGCCGGGCTAGACGAAGCGCAGCGTGCGCGCGCCTCGTTCGCATTCGATTCGCCGGTTCGTAGCGACTGGCACTACGTCCCGCGCGAGCGCAAGGGCCTGGTGCTCGGCGATCTGGACAAAGCGGATCGCGCGCACTTCGATGCGCTGCTCGACACGGGCCTTTCCGCGAAGGGCCACGCGCGCTTCGACGGCGTCGTCAAGCTGGAAGGACTCTTGCGCGAAATCGAATCGAAGCTTGGCGAACCGGCTCTGCATCGCGATCCGGCGAACTATTCCGTCGCGATTTTCGGCACACCGGGCGTGGACCCGTGGGGTTGGCGACTGGAAGGCCATCACTGGACGCTGCACTTCACTTCGGTCAATGACGAAGTGATCGCGGTCACGCCGCAATTCGTCGGCTCGAATCCGGCGCGCGTGATGGACGGGAAGGACGCGGGCTTCGAATTGCTCGGCGACGAGGACGCCGCGGGCTCTGCTTTGGCGAAGAGCCTGAACAAGGATCAACTCGCGCACGCGCGACTCGAGGGCGCGATGCCGAAGGATGTGTTGCTCGATCCGAGCCATGCGCGTTTGGAGAAGCCGCGGCAGGGGATCTGCTCCAAGGATCTCGAACCGGCGCAGCTTGGACTCTTGCTCAAGATCATCGACGGTCACTTCGCCGACCTGTCGAAGGATCTCGCGGATCGCGAACGCGCGCGCTTCGCGCAGCATTCTCTCGACAAGCTCTATTTCGCCTGGGCCGGCGAGTCCGCCGGGAACCGTGCTTGGTACTGGCGTGTGGAAGGCGATTACTTCGCGATCGAATTCGTCTACGTACCCGGCAGCGAAGCGGGCCACGTGCACCGCATCTGGCGCGATTTCGAGCGCGATTTAGGCGGCGATCCGCTGCGCGAGCATTTGGCGAAAGAGCACTAGCGCCGGGAGCGGAACTACTTCCGGTACCGGGTAC
>JAYUOR010000256.1:0-1752 GCA_043760765.1 Planctomycetota bacterium
TTCCCGTCGATGTCGAGCAGGCCCGCCGCGCTCTCGCCACTGAACACGATGTCGAACGACTTGACGCTCACTTCCGGCGCCGGCACGATCGCTGGTGCGAGCCCGGGATTGACCGCCTCGAGCGAAGCGCCGATCAGGCCCGCGGGAATTTTTCGCAACAGATAGCGGCCGTTGTTGTCGGAATTGATTCGATTGGCTTGCCAGGTGTCCGTGATCGCGAGGCTCGGCGAAAGGCGCCCCAGCGCAAGTTCGGGCGACCATGTGAACACCACTTTGCTGTCGGGAAGCGGTTGCCAATCTGGACCCTGTACCTGCCCTGCGATTTCGATGCTGCGCGCCGCGATCCAAACGAGTGCGCCGGAAGTGTCGTGGCCGTTGGCCAGGGTTTGCCAACCGGGTTCGACAATGTCGACGAACGTATCGGCACCCGGGTTGGAAAATTCGAAACCACCATCCACGGCCGTGGTCGTCTCGCGCGCGGGGCAAGACTCGCCCAGAATCAATGCGCGCCATTCGTCCAGGCGCTCCGAAGCCTTGAAATTCGCGAAGAACTTCGCGGCGGCCGCGGGATCGGCGCGCAACTTCGTGAGCAGTTCTTCGGGGACGAAGACCGAGCGCTCGCCGTCGGAAATGTATCCGAGGTCGCCAGCCTGCCAGCGCGGAGTCAAACGACCGTGTCGGCGCACGCGCAAACCGGCGAGGGGCTGCCCCGCCGTATCGAGCACGAATCCCGCCAGGCGAGCGGCCGGCGCCGCTGCAACTCTCTGCGCGCCGGCGGGCTTTGCGGTGGGCTGCGCCACTCGTTGCGGCGCCTGCGCAGGTGAGTTGCCGGACGGCGACATGTCCGCAGATTCGCGCGGCGCGCTTGCGGCGACGGAGGCTTGCGGCGCGGACGTCTTGGCCACGCTGTCCGTGGAGAGGAAGTACCACAGACCCGCAATGAGCAGCACGGCAGTGGCGACGAGGAATTTGGCTTGCGCGAAGATTCCGGCTCCAAGAAAGGTGGCAGCGAACGTTCCACCCGCGCGAGGCCAACCGAGATTGACCATCGCGGCAATCCACTTGTCGCCTCCGCCGCTGGACGCGCCGAGCCGCGCGCGCAATTGCTCGAGCCCGCGCTGGACCCGCGAACGGACTGTGTTGACCGGCAAGCCGAGCTTGGCCGCGATTTCGCGCGGGGCGAGGCCGTCGAAGAACTGCAGCACGATCACGGTGCGATAGGGTTCGTCCAGTGCGAGCACGCGCTCGACGAGTTCACGATGCTGCAGCATGCGCTGCGCCGCCGAGTTGTCGATCGACTCTGCGCCTCGGATGGCGACGCGGGTTTCGCGTTCCTGTCGGCGCAGCGCTTCCCGGCGCGCATGGCTCGCTCGACGGCGCAACACCGTGGCGAGCCATCCGCGCAGGTTCAACGCCTCGAGCGGCGGTCGCCGCAACGCCTCGACCATCGTCTCCTGGGCCAGATCCTCGGCGTGCTGGGCGTCGCGCACTAATTTGCGCGCGAGACCCTGCACCCGGCACTTTGCTCCAGGAGTTCCGACAGCTCGACGTGTTCCGGCTGATTCTTGCGTGACATGGGATGGGCGGCCGCTCGCCGTCGGTGTTGAACCGCAATCCGGCGTGGCCTCGCCCCTAGCAGCCCGTTGAAAAAGTTCCGTCGCGAGGGCGAGCGCGGGAAGGCGAGGCAAGGAGCGCGACAGAAAATGGCGCGGAAGCGGCCTGCCTGGCCGCTGAGCACCATTTTCCGAGCGC
>JAYUOR010000257.1:0-1751 GCA_043760765.1 Planctomycetota bacterium
AACGTAGTTCGAGCAGTTGCAGGTTGGCGAACTCGAGCACGCTGAGCACGTCCTCGGGTTCATCGTCGACGAGCAACGCCGCGTTCCAATCGATCCAGGCATGGTCCTTGCGGCCGAAGGCCACGCGCGAAGCGAGCGCATCGGCAATTTCTTGTTCGGAAAGCGGGTCGGGCTCAGAGCGCAACAAGCGCGCGATGGACGGGCCTTCGGCGGCCGCAAACTCGTCGAGGGTAAGACCCTCCGGCAGGCGCGCGATGCGAAAGACCAGATAGTCCTCGCTGAACGCGTCGATGTTGGCGCGCGTCACGGCGGGCCTGATCACCTCGAGGAGATGTTGGAGGCGCGCGCGCGAGTCGTCGCGAAACACGCGGCTTTCGACCAGCTCGCAGGACAGCGCGATCAATTCCTCGAAGCTGCCGGAGAAATCGATCTCGTAACCCACCGAAGCGCCGCCGAAGTCGTAGACCACCACGTCGGCTTCCGGGCGCGTGCCGTACGGGCCGAATTTCAACGCAGCAATCGCCTGCGTCACGCGCAGCGGCGCCGGATCGAACTGAAAGTAGGCTGGCGCGTGACCTTTATGCTTGATCGGGGCAAGCTCGGTCAGGTCCGTGATCGATTGCTTCGCGAGCGCCAGATCGATCGATAGACCGACGTCATAGGCATGCACGACGTGCACGACGACCTTTTCGAAACGCAGCGCGGATTGCGTGCTCATCGCAGCACAGATCGTAGCCTCCCGGCTCTGAAATTCAGCGCTGCAGACTGTCGAGTACGCGCTTGAGCGTATCGTCGAAGCGCTCAGGTGCTTCGAGATGGGGCCAATGTCCGACACCGGCGATGATCGTGGCCTCAAAGCGCGGGGCGTATTTGCGATTGACGTCGAGCGCGACCGGGTTCATGTCACTGTCGATGGCGTGAATCGGGATCCGCAGCGCGCGCAATCCTGACTTCAGGTCGTATTCACGCCCGCGCTCGAGCATCGGGATCGCGAGCGCGGGATCGGCGAGCTTCGCCTTGGCCACGATGCTGTCGATGACGTCCTTCGGCGAAGTTTTCGCAGATAGGAAGTTGCGAAAAAAACCTTCTACGCTGCCGGCAAAGTCCTTGTGGAAGCCGCCAAAAAATTCGGCCCACGCCTGTGGCGGAAGGTCCCACTCGACATTGAGCAGCGTGTCGATCGGGATCAAGGCTTCGACGCGCGAGCCGAGTTGGTTGGCTGCTTCGACCGAGATGGGCCCGGACATCGAGTGGCCGATGAGCACGACGTGCTGCAGTTCGAGTGCGCGCACGACCGCGGAGACGTCGGCGGCAAAATTCTCGACGGTCCACTGCGTTCGATCGCGGCTCGAAGCGCCGTGTCCAGCGAGGTCGAGCGCAACGACACGATAGTGCGGCGCGAATCGTTGCATAGCCAGATCCCAAACGGAAGCGTCGCCGAGCCAGCCGTGCACGAACACCAGCGCTGTCGCGCCGGTTCCGCCTTCGCGAAAGAGAATGGTCGAATTGTCGGTGGAGTGCGCCACACCGCGCTGAAAGTCGAGCGGGTCTCTTTGGCTTGGAACACCACAGGCAGCAAGGACCAATGAGAGAACGAGAACGCAGCGGCGAGTGAACTTCATTGTCGGACAAGATAGCGAGCGTTTCGCCCGTACGGTGCCTGGCACCGTACGGGCGAAATCGGCGGAGTCGAGGCTGGCTCGGTAGCGCGGTACCGCCGATTTTGCCGCAGGTCAGGTCAGCGCGAACTA
>JAYUOR010000258.1:0-4341 GCA_043760765.1 Planctomycetota bacterium
CAGGCGAGCGGCGCGCTCGGGGTCGATGGAGACGTAGTTGCCCAGGAAGGCAGCCGCGAGCATGACGTCGCCAAGCTCATGTTCGAGATGCCGACGCGCCTCTTCGCTCGCACCGGGAGCCTGTGCCTCCTCGAACGCGGCTTCGAGTTCTTCGATTTCCTCCCTGAGCTTTCCCAGCGCGCCGCGCGCATCGACCCAGCGAAAACCGGCCGACATGGCCTTTTCGCCAAGTCGTTTGGCGCGCTGCAGCGAAGGCATGGCCACGGGGGCTCCCGCGATCGCGCTCGAGTCGGTCGCCTTTTCGCTGCGCTCCGTGCGCTTGATCGCCTCCCAATTCGACAAAGCCTGCTCCGCGTCGGCCGCGTGCGCTTCGCCGAACACGTGCGGATGGCGACGTATCAACTTGTCGCAAACCGCGTTCGCGACCTGCGCGATGTCGAAGCGCTCTTCGTCCTGCGCGATGCGCGCGAGCAGGAACACGCCCATCAGCAGGTCGCCGGCCTCCTCGACGACATCGACGTCGTGTCTTGGTTTCGCGGTCTCGATCGCTTCGAGCAGCTCGTGCGATTCCTCGATCAGATGTGGCGCCACGCTGGTCAAGGTCTGCTTCAGGTCCCAGGGGCAACCATCGCTCGCGCGCAGGCGATCGATGATCGCGAGCAGCGTGCGCAGTGCGTCGACGCGCGCATCCCCGCTCGGTTCAGGTAGCTCCAAAGGCCGCGCAGTGCTCATCGTTTCGAAGGTCCAACGTTCGCGTAGCGGATCGGGTCGCGCCTGCCGGCATCGGCAAAGCCCTTCAATCGCAATAGGCAGGCGTCGCAACGGCCACAGGCCGAGGTGCCGCTGGCGTCCAAGAGCGGGTCATAACATGTGTGAGTCAAACCAAGATCGACGCCGAGTGCTTCGGCGTGCAGCACGATCTCGCGCTTGCTCTCGTGCAGGAGCGGCGCATGGATCTTGAAGCGTACACCGCGCTCCGTGCCCGCGGCGGTCGCCAGCGCCGCAAGACTTTCGAAGGCCTCGAGGAACTCCGGTCGGCAGTCGGGATAACCCGAGTAATCGACCTGGTTCACGCCGATGTAGAGGTCGCGCGCGCCGAGCACTTCGGCCCAGCCCAGTGCGACGGCGAGAAAGACGGTGTTGCGCGCCGGCACATAAGTCGCGGGCACGCCGGGAGCTTGGCTGTCCATATCGCGATCCTTGGGAACATCGATCGCGTCCGTCAGTGAACTGCCGCCGAGCGCGGACAGGTCGATGCCCACGATGCGATGCTCGCGCGCTCCAAGCGCACGCGCCACGCGCGCCGCGGCTTCCAACTCGACCGAATGCCGCTGTCCGTAGCGAAAGGTCAGCGCATGAACATCGAAGCCGTCGCTGCTTGCCTGCGCCAAGGTCACGGCGGAGTCCATGCCGCCGGAGAGCAGACACACGGCGGCGGGTCGGGGGGGCTCGGTCATGGCTGGGGCGCAGAGGATACGGAGCGAGCCTCGACTCCGCCGCTTTCCCTGCGCGATCCGTCCCATGGACGGATTGCGCAGTGAAACCGGCGGAGTCGAGGCTCGCCCACTACCGTTTCATTCGCCCGGGCTCCACTCTCGTCCGCCCCTGGGCTAAGGTGTGCGGTCCACCCCTCTCCCCCCCATAGAACTCCAGGTCCACCCGTGAGCGCCACCCTCCCCACCGTCTCCCCCGCCCAAGTCCTCGAAGCCCTGCGCGGTATCCAGGACCCCGACCTGCACCAGGACATCGTCAGCCTCGGATTCATCACCCGCAACGAGGTCGCAAACGGCGCGGTCGCGGTCACGATCAACCTGACGACGCCCGCCTGTCCAGTGAAGGAGCAAATGAAGTCGCAGGCCGAGACGCTGCTGCGCAGGCTGCCCGGCGTGCGCTCGGTCGCCGTCGAGATGACCGCGGTCGCCGCGCAACCCAGCGGCCCGGCGCGCGACCTCGCCAAAGGCGCGCGGCACATCGTTGCGGTTTCTTCCGGCAAAGGCGGCGTCGGCAAGAGCACCGTCGCGGTCAACCTGGCCGTGGCCCTTTCGCAGACCGGCGCGCGCGTCGGCCTGCTCGACTGCGACGTCTACGGTCCTGACATCCCGATGATGATGGGGCTCTCGGGTCCGCCGATGCAGCAGGAGCGCAAGCTCTTGCCCAAGGAACGTCACGGCGTGAAGACCATGTCGATCGGCTACCTGCTCGAAGAGGACAAGCCGGTCGTCTGGCGCGGACCGATGATGCACAAACTGATCGAGCAGTTCCTCGGCGACGTCACCTGGGGCGATCTCGATTACCTGCTGGTCGACATGCCGCCGGGCACCGGCGACGCGCAACTGTCGCTGGCGCAATTGGTGCCGCTGACCGGCGCCGTGCTCGTGACCACACCGCAAGCCGTGTCCACGTTCGACGTGGGCAAGGCGATCGGCATGTTCAAGCAAGTCAACGTCGACATCCTCGGCCTGGTCGAGAACATGTCCGGATTCGTGGTACGCGGTCGCGTCGAAGGTGGCGCGGCGGGCCAGGCGATTCGTTTCGAGAATGGAAGCGGCGATCAAGTTGCGACACTCGGAGCCGGCGGCACATTCGAGACGGTCATGGAACTTTTCGGTAGCGGCGGCGCCGATCGACTGGCCGCGAAACACGGTTTCCCTGTGCTCGGCCGCGTGCCGCTGAACCCGATCGTGCGCGTCGGCGGCGACGCGGGTTCGCCAGTTACCATTTCGCACCCGAACTCGCCCGTGGCGGCGGTGTTCCGCGAAATCGCGGGCCGCATGGCGCAGCGCGTCGCGATCCGTGCGCACAAATCGTTGCCAATCCTGCAGTAATCGACCGGTCCTGCGCCCGGAGCGAACCGGGCGGTTAGATTGCGCGGCATGACCGCAATCTCAAGTTTCGCGCTCGGCGCACTGCTCGTCTTTCAATCCGACCCGGCACAGAAGCCGGAGCGTGCTGCGCTCGTCGATCTTGGCGCCCTGCTCGAACCGATTCGCGCGAAGCACGACATCCCGGCGCTCGCCGCGGCAATCGTTTCGCGCGGCGAACTCGAAGCCGCCGGCGTGTGCGGCGTGCGCGAGCGCGGCAGCGAAGTGAAAGTCACGCTCGATGATCGCTTCCATCTGGGTTCGTGCACGAAGGCGATGACCGCGACACTGTGCGCAATTCTCGTCGAGAAGAAACAGCTTGCCTGGGATTCCAGTCTCGTCGATGCGTTCAGCGCGGACATCAAGGTAGCGCTGCCCGCGTGGAAGGCGGTCCAATTGCAGCACTTGCTGACGAATCGCAGCGGCGCGCCCGCCAATCTCGACGCGGATGGCCTGTGGAATCGCTTGTTTGCTTCGACGGAATCGCCGTTGATTCAACGCCTCGCGCTCGCAAAGGGCGTGCTCGCGCGCGAGCCCGAGAGCGCGCCGGGCGCGAAGTACCTCTACTCGAACGCTGGCTTCTCATTGGCCGGCGCCATGGCCGAGCGCGCGGCGAAGTGCGACTTCGAGGAATTGATGCGCCGCGAATTGTTCGTCCCGCTGGGCATGACCAGCGCGGGCTTCGGTCCTCCCGGCGACGGCAAGTCACTGAATCAACCGCTCGGCCACTCGGCGAAAGGCATCGCAATCCCCTGGGGTCCGGGCGCCGACAATCCCGCAGCAATCGCGCCGGCTGGAAGAGTGCACTGTTCGATCGGCGACTGGGCCAAGTTCATCGCGCTGCACGTCGACGCCGAAAACGGCCGCGCGCGTTTGTTGTCCGCGGAGTCCTTCACGCGCTTGCACACGGCTGCGAACGGTCCGGGCGAAAAATACGCCATGGGTTGGCTCGTCGCCGAGCGCCCGTGGGCTGACGGAAGAGTCCTGACGCACTCGGGCAGCAATACCATGTGGTTCTGCGTGACTTGGCTCGCGCCGAAGAAGGACTTCGCGGTACTCGTCTGCGCGAATCAAGGCGGCGACGCTGCACAAAAAGCCTGCGACGACGCGGCCGGCGCGCTGATCCAGTCGCACCTTCGCAAACGCTGAAGGTGCCTGGGCGGTGCCAGGATCCCGGTAGGCAGTACTCGGCCTACCGGGTGCCTGGCACCGTACAGGCGCCCGCTAAGGCACGCGCAGCACCACGCGGACCTCTGTCTCTTGCTCCGCGCGCACGTCGAGCTCCGCTTGCCCCGTCGCAAGACCGCAGCGCGCGATCAGCGTGTAATGTCCGGGCGCGACGACGAGGGAGTGCGCTGACTTACCTTCGACGACGAGCGCTTCGACTCCACCGGATACGCCGCGCAGTTCGGCGCTGATCGGTGTCTCGCCTGCCGCGTTTTCAAGCATGAGTTTCGCGGCGACGGTGCCGCCGCGTTGA
>JAYUOR010000259.1:0-4337 GCA_043760765.1 Planctomycetota bacterium
ACTCTCGCCCTACCTGCACTACGGCATGCTCTCGATCCATCAGATTTTCGCGGCGCTGTGCCAGCGCGAAGAATGGACTCCCGCGCGACTCTCGTCGAAAGCCAGCGGCACGCGCGGCGGTTGGTGGGGCATGAGCACGACCGCCGAGAGCTTCCTCGACGAAGCGATCACCTGGCGCGAACTGGGGTTCAATTTTTGCTCGAAGCGCGCGGACTACGATCGCTACGAGTCCTTGCCGCTGTGGGCACGGCAGACACTCGAGGAGCACGAAGCGGATCCGCGGCCGCATGTGTATTCGCTCGCTCAGCTTGAATCCGCGGCGACGCACGACGATTTGTGGAACGCCGCGCAGCGCGAACTGACCAGGACCGGTCGCATGCACAACTACTTGCGCATGTTGTGGGGCAAGAAGATCCTCGAGTGGTCACCAACGCCGCGCGCGGCGCTCGAAGCGATGATCGAACTCAACAACAAGTATGCCCTCGACGGCCGCGACCCCAATTCGTACAGCGGAATCTTCTGGTGCCTGGGCCGCTACGATCGCGCCTGGGGACCTGTGCGCGCGATTTTCGGCAAAGTGCGCTATATGACGTCGCAGAATACCGCGCGCAAGTTCGCGGTGGATGGATACCTCGAGCGATTCGGCAAGGCGGCCCCCGCGGCGCAACATCGCCTGTTCTAGAATCCATGCTCGTTTCACTGTTTGCGGTGTGGCTGTTCGCGCTGCCCCATTTCCAAGACGGCCGCGCGATCGAGGACGAAGATCCAAGCGCGGAAGTCGGCTTCGCGAAGGCGACACGCCTCGACCTGTCGCGCTGCCTGCTCGACTTCGAAGCCGCCGTGCGCGCGTTCGATGCCCGCGAACCTGCCGGCGCGGCGAAGGACGAAACCAGTGTTCGAATCGCGCGCGTCTTCGACGCCGCGACGCTCTCGTTCTTCCTGGGCGATGGCACGCGCGCGCTGCACTCGATGCGCAGCCTCGAGGAATCCTTGGTCGCCACGGACGCGGCCTCGCGCCTCGCGCACTCGCTTTGCCTGCGCTTCGAGCCCGCGGTCGGACTCGTGTCGCAGGCGGCCTGGCCCGCACTGACTTGGACACCTTTTTATTCACCGGCGCCTGAGGACAACAAGCAGGAATTCGAATTCGTGCTGGTCGGTCCGGCGCCCATGACCAACGTCGTTGCACGGCTGAAACTCAGCGGCGAAAGACTCAGCGCCACCGGTCAGGCAACCTGGTCGACTGCGCAGCCGCCCGCGGCGGGGCGCTACGAAGTGCGCCTTGGCACCAAGGGCTTCTGCGCGCTGAACGTGCTCGATGAACCGCCGTCGCAGCTGCGCAAGAGTTTCCTCGATCGTTTGCAAGCGATTGCGCCCAAGCCGGCACTCGCCGCGGCGCATTTCTGCGCCGTCGAACGCGCGAAACTGCTCGTCGACGCGCCGAATCCCGCGCGTTCGGCCGAGTTCATGGCCGACCTTGGCCTGCTCGCCGCGCAACTCGAAGACGAAATCTCAGCGCTGGAGAAATCGAAGAACCCCTACCGACAGCGTCCCGGCGATCTGTGGCGTTCGATGCCGCGCAAACAGAGCGGGCTCGCGTATCGCATGTACGCGCCGAAGACAGCCTGTGGCGACGAGCCGCATCCCTTGGTGATCGCGCTGCACGGCGCCGGCGGCGACGAGAACATGTTTTTCGACGCCTACGATCTCGGCCGTTTGCGCGATCTAGCGGAGCAACGCGGATTCCTGTTGGTCTCGCCGCTCAACGCATTCCTCGGCGCCGGCGGACAACGCGCGATGCTCGAGTTGATCGACGGGCTCTCGAGCGACTACGCCGTCGATCCCACGCGCATCTACTTGCTGGGACATTCGATGGGCGCGGGAGCAGCGGCAGGCCTGGCGGGCCCGCTGCACGACCGGCTCGCGGGCGTGGTCTGCCTGGCCGGAGGATTCTTTTCGAAGACAGCGCAGTGCGCACCGATCCTGGCGATTGCCGCGGACGAGGACGGCATCGTCGGTTGGCGCGGCATCGAAAGCAGCGCGAACAAAGCCCGCGAGGGCGGAGCGCGCATCGACTTCCGCCTCCTGCCGCATCTGGGTCACCTGACCATGGTCGGGCCCGCGCTGCCGGCCGCGGTCGAGTGGATGCTCGCGCACAAGCTGGAACGCTGAGTCCGAACCGCAGACGTAGCTAGCGGCCCGCGGAAGGCCAAAATGTTCATCCCGGCGCGGGTCCGAGCAGAACGGCTCGCGGGCATTCATGTGGGGCGGCCTGTTCGGCTAGAATGTTTCGCCGTTGCCTTGCGCAAGCCGCCCCCACCGCAACGGCACCCCCTCCCGACCTTTCGACTGCACGCGTGGACCTCACTCTACTGAAAATCGATCGGGACAGCCCCGCGGCCGGTCCTTGGAAAAAGCGCAGGCGCGCACCGATCGGCTGGCTGGTCACGCTTGCAGTGATCGTCGGCGCGACGCTCATCTTCTGGAAGCCGCTCAAGCGATTCGTGGACGATCTGCGCCTGCCGCAGGTGACGACGGTCAAGGCCCAGCGCTCGAATCCGCTGGCGGCAAGTGCGGTCTCCGGCACCGCAGCCAACGGCTACATCGTCGCCGCCAAACGCGCCGCGCTTTCCGCCGACACACCCGGGCGGATCGTTGAGCTGAATGTCGTCGAAGGCTCGGTCGTCAAGAAGGGCCAGGTCGTCGCGCGGCTGTACTCCGACGAGGTGCGCGCGGGTGTGCAACGCGCTGAAGCCGATCTGTTGTCGGCGGCGGCGTCGGTCGAGCGCGCGCGCGCCCAACACGAGGCGGCGGTCGTCGACCAGGAACGGCTGCGCGCCGAACTGGTGCGCGCGGAGTCCTTGGTGGCCGAACCCCAGTTGCTGCGCGATTGGTCGAGGGTCGAACTCGCGCGCTACGAGAAGCTGGCCAAGGAGAAAATCCAGGACCAACGCAAGGTGGATGAAACAGCGTCGATCCTGGCGCGCGCCGAGGCCGCGGTGGTCAGCGCGGAAGCCTCCGTCACGCAGGCGCGCGCGGTCTGCGCCCAAGGCGAAGCGCAAATTCGCGCGCTCGAAGCCGGAGTGAAAGAAGCACAGGCGCGCATCGCCATTGTCGAAGCCGAACGCGCCCAGGCGTTGGCCGCGCTCGACAAGTTGGAAGTGCGCGCGCCCTTCGACGGCGTGGTCGTGCTCAAGGACGCCGAAGTCGGCGAAGTGGTCAGCCCAAACTCACAGGGCGCAAATTCGCGCGGCTCGGTCGCGACGATGGTCGACTGGGCGTCGCTGGAAGTACAGGTCGAATTGCCGCAGACCAGCCTGGCCGCGGTGCAAATTGGCCAGGCCACGAACATCTATCTCGACGCGTTTCCCGAGCAGCTCTACCGCGGCTCGCTGACGCGCATCTGGCCGACGGCCAATCGTCAAAAGGCCACGGTCGAACTGCGCATCCGTTTCGACGCGCCCGACGAACGCCTGCGGCCCGAGATGGGCGTGCGCGTCGTCTTCCCCGACAAGGCAGCGCAAGTGCCCGCTGCGGAGGGCGAGGAAAAAGTTCTGATCCCGGTCGAGTGCGTCGTCAGCCAGAGCGGACGCAAGGGCGTCTTCACGCTCGAGCGCGACGTCGTGCGCTGGGTCCAAGTCGAATTGGGCGAAGAGCGTGGCGGCCGCGTGGTCGTGACGAGCGGACTGGTCGGCGGTGAACGGCTCGTGCGTTTGCCACCGGCTGAATTGAACGATGGCGACCGCGTGCGCGTCGCGGAGGGTACATGACCAAAGCAATGATTCGCGTGCGCGGGCTGAACAAGAGTTACACCCGCGGTGGCGAAACGCTGCGCGTGCTCGACGGCCTGAACCTCGAGATGGAGGAAGGCAAGTTCTACGCGCTGATGGGACCGTCGGGTTCGGGTAAGACCACGCTGCTCAATCTGATCGGCGGGCTCGACCATCCGGATTCGGGCGAGCTGATCGTCGCCGGCGAAGACCTTTCGCAACTCGACGGTGGCGATCTGGCGCAGTGGCGCGCGAACAGCGTCGGCTTCGTGTTCCAGGGCTTCAATTTGATTCCTGTGCTGACCGCGCTGGAAAACGTGGCGCTGCCGCTCTCGCTTTCGCCGCTGCCGCGAAGCTCGCGCAAGAAACACGCCGAACTGGCGCTTTCGCTGGTCGGCTTGTCTGATCGCGCGTCGCACCGTCCCAGGCAACTGTCCGGTGGTCAGGAGCAGCGCGTCGCCATCGCGCGCGCGATCGTCTCCGATCCCAAGATCCTGCTGGCCGACGAGCCGACCGGCGACCTCGACCGGACCACCGGCGAGGAGATCCTGTCGCTGCTCGACCGGCTCA